>CAXTYP010000084.1:0-9280 GCA_964248435.1 uncultured Acidobacteriaceae bacterium
CCGGCTTGCGCCAGGCCTTATTTGTTCAGTCACGAGGGGCCGTTGACTAGAGTTTCTCGTGGAACTCGCACGCGGAGCAGGAGATGTACACGCCGCCGGGGGTGCCGCGTTCGCGATCTTTCACCCGCTTCACAATGCGGGTCGGCTTGCTGCACTTGGGGCAGTCGGTGCTCTTGGTTGTGTCCATCACCTTTTTACGATCGGCGGTCTTCGCGATCTTTGCCATGGTTCCTGTGTCTCCTCAATCATCGGGGGGTTGCGCCCTGTCGCCAAGCGCTCAACCCAATCGAGGGAGCCCTGCCGCAATGCAAGTTCAAGCGCTGTTACCCAGTTTACATCAGCCGGGTCACATGCAGGGATGGAGGATGGGCAGCATCGGGCGTAACGCCCCCGGTGCTGCCTGCAGTCCCGTTTGAGCTGCCGTCAGAACTGCCCCGGCCAGCCGAGCTCGGCGGAAACTGGACCGGGCCCATGGATGGCTGCTGCGTGTTTTTGTCCGCCGGCAAAGTTTCGCCGGGTTTGCGAAGGGTCGGAGGCGCCGAGGTTGGGGCATTCTGGGCCAGGCGATCCGCTTCCGAGCGATCGCCCAACTGGACCAGGCGGACGTTTGCGCCGCCATCCGTCCGCGTTTCCCAGTAATTGCCCACCTCGTTTGCGCTTCGAACGACAGGGCTGGTGCCGACGGCAGCTTCCTCAACGCGCGTGACGCGGTTGCCTTGCAGGCGCACAAACTGGGTCTTTTCAGGAGGTGTTCCGTAGATCCACTCTTCAAACGGGCGGCTTTCATCGCGCTCCCGCACCTTTTGCACCGGCGACCCGAGTGCGTGGAGGACCATGTCGCGATCCATGCCGACCAGTACGCGGTGGTCCAGGATGGCTTTCTTCAAAAATGGCGGCAATGTTTCAACATAAGCTTCGAGTGGTGATTTCTCGCCGAAGCCAACCACCGGCGCGATCAGTGCCTTGACCTCGTCGCCTGTCACATTGGGTACACCGCCGGCAAAGATCAGCGTCAGCCGAGAGCCGGTCGCCTGCTCGCCATTGTCGCGCGCCACGGGCGCGAATCCGCCGCCGGCACCCACCTGCAGGTGCCGCAGGTACTTGTGCGGCAGGTCGGGGCCACCGTTGAACTCGAGGATGAGCCGGTCTTTGTTGAAGATGATCTTGGTGACGATGACGCGATCGCCCGGCCGCGCCGAGATGCCCTTGCTGTTCAACTCGGTCACATAGTCAGAGCCCGTGGGCGAGAGCGCTCCGTTCGCCACCAGCACCAGCCCCTTGCTGGCCAGCGGCAATGGGCGCATGGCGTAGCCCTGCTCGGACGCGAGGGTTCGCTGGAGGCCGTCATAAGTGAAGGGGCCAGCGTGCATCGTCGGCAGTGTGACGTGGGTGGGCTGGAACTGAAGAAAGCGCCCCTCGATCTGTTCGGTGCTGACCGTGAAGACCTGGGCGTGCACTGCAACTGCGCAGCATGCAGCCGCGAGCAGGGATAGCAAACGAGGCAAACGAGCGGGGAGCATCGCGCCCTCCATGGTGAGTCGAAGGATTAATGCAAGCATGCACTGCCTGCATAACAGGACGCAAGTCCCCCGATGGATCCAATCGATCCGATGCACACGCAGGTAACATGTTGGGGAAGCGCGAGGGCAAATTACGGTTCAGACGGATCGACCGGGAGCGGTTTGGGCGGAGCGGGCACGGTCGGCGGCTGGGGCGACGCGGGAAGACCGGGGGCGGGTTTATGGGATATGGCGGGCTGGATCTGGACCAGGGTGACACCGGCCGGAGGCGCGGCGGGCGCGGCTGGTCCCATCGCCTCGCGATGCTGCCGTTCGGTTGCAGCGTCAAGGTCGACGGGCAGCCCGGCCCCGATGATCTCGGGCAGGGCCCAACGGTGGCGCAACTCGCGCGTGGCTCGGGCCATGGCCCATAGCAGCAGGAGCAGCACCAGCGAAGCGAACGCCGAGCCCTCCGGTCCATAGCCACCGCCGGTCAGCAAGGCCGGGCCCACGGCGTAAGCGGAAACGATGGGTGAAAAGCCAGTGGAGCCACTGATCGGAAGGCCGAACAGGACGGCCATGCTCGCCATCCAGGCAAAGCCGAAACCCCAGCCGACCCACAAGGCCCGCGTACGCAGATAGGCCATCGCCAGCAGAAGACCCAGCAAAACGGTTGCGAGCACACTGCCGGGCGTTGTGGCTGGACCTTCACGGGCATACGCAAACAGGGCCGTCATCAGCAAAGCCGCCGAGGTCGGGCCCGTGACTTCGATCAGACGTTGAAAGGGGTAGCCCCGAAAAAGCAGTTCATCGGCGAGCGCCGCCGCAGCCAGGCTGAGCAGAACGCTCACGAAGCGCCGCAATAGGTACCACGCCTCATGCGGGGAGCCGCGGCTGGGAACGGTGACGAGCAGACCACCGAACAGGGCGATAACGGCAACACAGGCCACCACGCCGGCCCAGCCCAGGGCCGCGCCCAGCGCCCACTCTCGCCACTTGCCGGGGCGCAGAGGCAGCCCAACGGCGGCGCCCGCGCCTTCCGGACGGTTCTGCACGGCAGCCATGACGGCAAAACCCAGCCAAAGCAGGAAAACAAACAGGAGCCGGCTTACCGGCGCGTACAGGTCGCCGTGCATCGCCGCTCGCGCGGCAAACTGGTGTGCCAACCCGGCGTAGACGATCGCCAGCGCGAACCAGCCTAGCGAGCGAAGCCGCAGGCTGGTGGCCCGCGCTTTCGTGGCTTGCAGCTCGGCCCGGTGCCGGGCCTGCCAGTCCGTCATCGCTGCCGTGCCGGCCGGGTGGGTTGAGCCGCCCTCCGTTTAGCCAACATAAAACTGCGCCATGTTGCGGAACTTGCGATAGCGCTCAGCCAGCAGTGCGTCGACTGGCAATGCGCGGAGTTGAGACAGGTGCTTACACAGCGCGTCGCCCAGCAGCGCAGCGGCCCGCTCGGGATCAGCGTGTGCGCCGCCGTCCGGCTCGGGAACTATGCCGTCCAGGCAGCCCAATGCTTCCACGTCGCCGGCGGTGGTGCGCATTGCCTCGGCTGCCTGCGCGCGTTTGCCCGCGTCGCGCCACATAATGGACGCGCAGCCCTCGGGCGAGATCACCGAGTAGACCGCGTTTTCGAGCATCAGCACCCGGTCGGCCACAGCCAGGCCCAGCGCGCCACCGGAGCCGCCTTCGCCGGTAATCACCGCGATGGTCGGCACCCGCAGACGCGACATCTCGCGCAGATTGCGCGCGATCGCCTCGGCTTGCCCGCGCTCTTCCGCGCCCAGGCCCGGGTTGGCACCCATCAGGTCAAGCAGCACCAGTACCGGCCGCCCGAACTTTTCGGCCAGCTTCATCACGCGCAGGGCCTTGCGATAGCCTTCGGGGTCGGGCATGCCGAAGCGGTGCGCGATCTTTTCCTTGGTGGTGCGCCCTTTGACGTTGGCGATCACCAGCACTTCGTCACCGCGAAACCGAGCCATGCCGCAGCGGAGCGCCAGGTCGTCGGCAAAGGCGCGATCGCCGTGAATCTCGGCGAAGTCCGTAAAAAGGCGCTCGACGAAAAACAGCGGATCGGGGCGCTGCGGATGCCGCGCCAGCTCGGTTTTGATCCAGCGCTGGGGTGGGTTGATCGAGTTGGACGAAACGGTCGGTACGTCAGACATGGGTGCTGGGGTCGTCTCCGGCGCGGCGCTCTCAGGCGAGCCGATCGCCTCCGTGATTGTACGCGTCCGTTTCAGTCCATCACCTGCACGGCTCCGCGCCCCAGCAGGGTTTCAGCGCGATCGATAAAGGCGCGATCCGCCGCGACTTCGAGCCCGGTCGGCTCAAGCACCACGCAGTACTCGCCGCGCTGCTCCAGGCTGATCATGATGCGGCCTGGCCCCGGCGCGTCGCCGATCATGCTGCGTAGTTCCGCGAGAGTCGCGCCGCTAGCCACGTCGAGCTGCACCTTGATGCGCAGGTTCTTCGGCAGCCGCACCTTCAGGTCTTCAATCGGCTGGATGGACGACACGCACAGCTTGTTGGCGGCGTCTTCTTCCGCGCGCAAAGCCCCGCGCACCACGACCGGCACTTCGATCTTGAGGCTTTCCGCAAGCGCGGCGTAGTCCTTTGGAAAGCAGATCAGGTCGATTTTGCCAACCGTGTCTTCGAGCGATGCCTGTGCGTACAACTCGCCGGAGCGCTTCGACTTGGCGACTTTTAAGCCGACGATGACGCCGGCGATCTGGACCTCGTCGCCTTTTTCACCCCGTCGTGTCGGCGCGGGTGAGGGCTTGGCTTCGAGCGCCGAAGCCGTATCCATCACGCCCGGAAGGTTGCGTAGCTTGTCGGCATATTTGTCGAGCGGATGGCCGGAGACAAAGAAACCCAGCACCTCTTTTTCCGCCTGCAAGCGCTCGTTCTCGTCCCAGTCCGGCACGTTCGGCAGGGCGTCGGTGGACGCGGTTGCGGCGGGCTGGTCGTCAAAGATGCCGAACAATCCGTGCTGACCGCTGGCGAGATCGCGCTGGGCTTTTTGCGCGCGCTCGATCGCGCGGTCGGCGGCGGCGATCAACTGCGAGCGGCGTCCGAAGGTGTCGAGCGCGCCGGCCTTGACCAGCGATTCGAGCACGCGCTTGTTCATCAGGCGCAGGTCCACCTGCTCGCAAAACTCCCAGTAGCTCGTGAAGCTTTTGCCTTTCTCTTCGAGCACGCGCCGGGCTTCCAGGATGGAGTCGATCGCGTTGCGCCCAACGTTCTTGATCGCCGTCAACCCGAAGCGGATTGCACTGCCGTCCGGCGTAAAGTCCGCGCCGGACAGCGTGACGTCGGGCGGCTGCACCTCGATGCCGAGCTCGCGGCACTCCTTGATGTACTTGACGACGTTTTCGGGCTTGGAGATTTCGCTCGTCAGCAGTGCCGCCATGAACTCGACGGGATGGTGCGTTTTGAGATAGGCCGTGTGATAAGCGAGCAGCGCATACGCGGCCGAGTGCGACTTGTTGAAGCCGTAGCCGGCGAACTGCTCCATCAGGTCGAAGACGCGCGTGACCGTGTCTTTTGAGAACTTTTTTTCAGCCGCGCCGGAGACAAAGCGTTCGCGCTGCTTCGTCATTTCTTCAAGATTTTTCTTGCCCATCGCACGGCGCAGCAGGTCGGCCTCGCCGAGCGAGTAGCCGGCCACCGCGTTTGCGATCTGCATCACCTGCTCCTGGTACACGATGACGCCGAGTGTTTCCTTCAGGATGGATTCCATCGGCGGCAGGTCGTACTCCACCTTGCGACGGCCCCACTTGCGCTCGATAAAGTCGTCGATCATGCCGCCCTGGATCGGTCCCGGACGGTACAGAGCGTTGAGCGCCGTCAGGTCTTCGACCGAGGTGGGCTTGTAGCGGCGCAGCACGTCCCGCATGCCGCCCGACTCAAACTGAAACACGCCAGAGGTGAGCGCGCGATGGAAGATGCCCTCGTAGGTGGCCTGGTCGTCAAGCGCGATCGTGTCGAGATCGACCGCAATGCCTTTCTGCTTGAGCAGCTTGAGGCAGTCGTCGATAACGGTCAAGGTGGTCAGGCCCAGGAAGTCCATCTTGAGCAGGCCCATCTTTTCGATCGCCTTCATGTCGTAGGCGGTCACGATTTCGTCGTTCTTCGAGCGCACCACCGGCACCAGGTCGGTGAGCGGCCGCGGCGCGATCACAACACCGGCGGCATGGACGCCCGCGCCGCGCACCAGCCCTTCGAGCTTGAGCGCAGTGTTGATGACCTCGCGCATTTGCGGGTCTTTGTCGTAGGCCTCTTGAAGCGGCGGCGAGTCCTTCAAAGCCTGCTCGAGCGTGATGCCGATGGTCGGCGGAATCATCTTCGCGATGCGGTCGACGTCGCCGTAAGGCAGGTCTAGCGCCCGACCCACGTCCTTGATGGCGGCCTTGGCGGCCATGGTGTTGAAGGTGATGATCTGCGCGACCTGCTCGCGGCCATACTTGCGCGTGACGTAGTCGATGACCTCGCCGCGACGGTTCATGCAGAAATCGATATCGATATCGGGCATGGACACGCGCTCGGGGTTGAGGAAGCGCTCAAACAGCAGCGCGTTCTGGAGCGGATCGACGTCGGTGATACCCATGACGTACGCGACAAGCGAGCCGGCGGCTGAGCCGCGACCCGGCCCCACGGGGATGTCCTGCTCACGCGCGTAGCGAATAAAATCCCACACGATCAGAAAGTAGCCAGGGAACTTCATCGACTTGATGCACTCGAGCTCGCGCTCCAGCCGCGCATGGTAGTCGCTCAGCGGCATGCGCAGCAGGCCCTTGTCCTGCAAGTGCTTGATGCTGGTATCGAGCCGCTTTTGAAAGCCCTCGCGGCACACCTGCTCAAAGTAGGTGTCGACGGTGTGGCCGGGCGGTACCGCAAACTCAGGGAACGGGTTTTCGACCTTGTTGAGCTTGAGTTGGCAGCGCTCGGCGAACTGCATGGTGCGGCTCACGACCTCGGGCGCGTACGAAAAAAGCCGCTCCATCTCGTCGGCGGTTTTGACGAAGAACTGGTCGGAGTCGAATTTAAAACGCTTGGGGTCATGAATCGACCCGGCGGTCTGCACGCACAGCAGGATCTCGTGGGCGTGGTGGTCGTCCTCGCACAGGTAGTGCGAGTCGTTGGTTGCGACCAGCGGGATGTCGAGATCCTTCTCCAGTCGAAACATGTCGGACTGGATCTTCTTGTCGAGCTCGAGGCCGTGGTCCTGGATTTCGAGGAAGAAGTTGCCCCGGCCGAAGATGTCCTGGTACTGGCTCGCGGTGCGTTTCGCGCCCTCGTAGTTGTCCTTCATCAGGTTCTGCGCGAGCTCGCCGGCCAGGCAGCCCGACAGGCCGACGAGTCCCGCCGAGTGCTCGGCCAGGTACTTTTTGCTGATGCGCGGCTTGCGGTAGAAACCGTGCAGTGAGGCCTCGCTGGTGATGCGCACGAGGTTGCGGTAGCCTTCCTCGTTTTCAGCCAGCACCAGCAGGTGGTTGTAGTCGTCGCCCTGCGGATCGGCGCGGTGGTCTTCCTTTTGGCACACATACAGCTCGCAGCCGAGGATGGGCCGGATTCCCTGCTTCTTGGCGGCCTCGAAAAAGTGCACAGCGCCGTAGATGTTGCCGTGGTCGGTGATCGCGACCGAGGTTTGCCCGATGTCCTGGACGCGCTTGACCAGCTTGTCGACGTCGCACGCGCCGTCGAGGAGCGAAAAGTCGGTGTGGAGGTGCAGGTGGGTGAATTCAGCCATGGGTCTCCGTTCCAGTTTAGTTCCCGGCAGGGCCACGGTTGGCCGCTGTGCGGGGTGTGGACGCTTTGGAAAACCGGGCGCAAATCTGCCTGAGATGAGTTACGCTAACGCCATGGCGACGCCTGCACCCACCATCTCGATTGACGAGTATCTCCGGACCAGCTACCGGCCCGATGTCGAGTTCATCGACGGGTACCTTCAGGAGAAGCCTTTGGGTACATGGGACCACGGCAGGATTCAGTGGCTCATAGCGGGTTGGTTTCTAAGGCATGAGCGGGAGTGGGGAGTGCAGGGCGCGCTTGAGGTACGCACGCGGGTGCTGGACACGCGTGTCCGTCTGCCCGATCTGGTCGTGGACTGGGCAGGACCGCACCCGCCGGTTCTGGTCAAAGCGCCGCTGCTTGCCATTGAGGTGCTTTCGCCGGACGATAGTTACTCTTCGCTGAAAAAGCGCGCCAAAGACTATCAAGCCATGGGCATCCGCAACATCTGGCTGATTGATCCCGAAACGCACACAGCTGAAGCCTGCGAGCAGGCGTTCTGGGTGGAGCGGGAGCGCTTGGAAGTTGAAGGAACGGGGATTTACCTGGATGTGCCTGCGCTGTTCCGTGCGTTTGACTTGGGTGAGCCGGTGTAGCAATAGGTTTACAGCAAACCAGATAAGTCGTGAGCTGTATGTGAGTCATAACGGAGATCACATATCCCTGATCTATGACTGAGTCTACGGGTTGTTATTACGTCAGACGCTTTTGTTGATAAGCTGCTTCAGCTCCTTCACTGACAGCATTTTCGCTTGACGGTGAATCATGGCGTGGCAGTTTGGGCATAAAGGAACGAGATCCTCAACTGGATCGATGTTATGCGCTCCGCTTGTACTTGCGAGCTGGACCCGATGATGATGAACATGGATGAAGCCCTTGCCGAGAGCTCCATATCGTTCCTCGAAATCGAACTGGCAGACTGCGCAGCGTACGCCAAAATGGCTGATGCATCTCTCGCGAGCGTCGGGGTCGCGTTCTATACGTTCGACTAGCACAGCAAATCTGCGGCCTTCTACGTAGTTTTCATTCTGTGATTCCAGTGTGCTTGCCGCAGTCTCTCCTTGTGAGAGAACATGGATTGGCTTGGCTCGTTCACGGAAGGCTTGGGCAAAGATGTATGCGTAGTTTTTAGTAGAGTAATCCGCCACGAATCCACCCTCCGCCAAAACGGTTTTGACTGATTTTTGAATGGACCTGGGATCAAGCTTCTCGTAGCCGTCCAGGAGTAGCCTCAAATACGAATACTTCATCCGGCTTTTGCTGGAGCTAAGCAAAGGCTGATAACGCACAAACTCGTCCTCAATAGCTAATATCTTCAATTGAGCCGCATTCTTTCGATTCGAACTTGCATTAGAACTGATGATCTCGTCAACCTCAAATAGAGCTGAAAACTCTTTTTTTTCGAACATTGCGAACCTCCAGTTAGATTGGATGGGAAGCGATGACTCGAGGTTCTAAAGAGTGTTCCCGAACGAATCGCGTGGGCTTTCAGGTCGCAGGCTGGTAGAAAACGCCGCCACAACCTGCTCCAGCTCCGCCCGGGTTGTCAGCACATCCGGGCAGATACGGACGCCGCCACGGCGCTCGTCGACGATGATGCCCTGCGAGGCTAGGTCCTGGACAACCTGAGTCGCGTTCGGGGTCGTAATTGTCAGAAAGGCTCCGTGCTCCGCGTCGCCGCCCTGGCTTTCTATTCCCTTCTTGGATAACAGCCCGTGCAGAAACTCTAACTGCCCGAGCGAGTACGCGCGCAGACGGTCGACTCCCATCAGTCGCGTGAACAGGAGGCCGCTGCGCGCCTGGTAGTAGGTCAGGGGAGCGGGTGAACCCTCGAGCCACGCGTCGCCGCCGGGTCGCAGGGTCGGGCCGCGGGCCGCCCAGGGGTCGGTACCCGGCTCGGGCGCAAGCCAGCCTGTATCGAGCGGGCGGGCCGTATTCGCCACCTCGGGCGCGAGCGCGAGGAACGCAGCCCCCTCACCGCCGCGCAGGTACTTGTA
>CAXTYP010000085.1:0-9196 GCA_964248435.1 uncultured Acidobacteriaceae bacterium
TCGTTCACCGCGCTACACTAACTCTTCACTTGGTACAAAAGACCGGGCAGGCCATCCCCTTGCGAGTGGAATCGCAAACACTGTTCAGTTTGGGGTTTGGGGGCACATTGAGCCCTGCTAGCCACTTTTCGCGAATGAACGGGGAAAGTCTGCTGTCTTGAACGGTGGCGGGTCCAGGGGATTGTCCACAATCCAAGTAGATGACCGACAGAGTCGGAATGACAAAGACGTGGTGCTGAGCAGCAAATGCGCCGAAATCCCCCTCAAATTCGGCACCTTCATACATGTGCGCTAGTCCATCGACCCCGGCCTGGATAGCCTCTCGCGCGTACTTCGCTGTCAGAACGTGTGCTACAACCAGCTTGCCTCGCTGGTGTGCTGCCATCACAACCGCGCGTAGGGTTTCATCATCAAGCGTGGGTATCTGGCGGTGGAATTCCGAAAAGTCGTCCAGGATAACTTTGATGTAGTCCGCTCCCTCAGCAATGCGAGCATCCACGAAAGCCTGCGCTTCATCGGGCCGCGTCAACGTAGGAAGACCCCCTCCACCTGGAGGGGTGGGATGACCGCCGGGAACCGTCGCGCCCATACCTGCGGTTCGCAGATCCGAGAGGTTAGCGCCGTCGGTTTTTTCCAGAGCCTTGAGCGTCGGGAGCTTGTCAGGGCTGGAGTACATGTCCAGCTGGGTAGTGACTCCAAGGTCGATACCCTGCTGAAGAGCGATTGTGGCCTCTTTCGGTATGTGCACATGAGCGTCGATCAACCCAGGCAAGAGCGTCCGACCGGCACCAGAAATAACCGTTGCTCCGAGCGGAGTTGGTACGTGTCTCCCAACAGCTGAAATGAGACCATTCTGAACCAAAACGTCTTGATGCTCACGGACTGCGACACCATCGAACACCTTCACATCACGGATAATCTGAGAAGGTGCAGTCTGTGCAAGACACGAAACCGGTACTGCGACAGCAATGGTCGCAACAACGTTGAGGAGCTTCATCGAGCCTCGCTAGCTATAGACTTGCAAATCTTAGGAGTACAGACGTAAATACGCTTTATTAGTTGTTGCGAATGCAGCATTGTTTCCACTGTAGTAGGTACCGCTAAGCGCCCTTCCCGGCACCTTCAGGGAAGGGTCCTGAGTAGAAAGTTTAGTTTCTGGCGTGGGGCGCGAAGATGGTCGAGCGGCTGTCCAGGGCATGCCCACACAGAAAGCGGAGAGCGAGCCGGAAACAGGTCTTCCAACAGCAGCGGGGCAGGGCTCTGAAGGCCTGCTACGTGGGTCGTTTGAGGCGAACTCGGTTGCAGGGACATCGTGCCCGTCACAGCACCTGCGTGTTCGCGTCCGGGTCCGGGTGGAACTGCACCTGTTCCATGGCGTGGGTGATCTCGCGATTTTTCATGAAGTACTCCCACACAAAGCCGGTGCGCAGGTTTTCCGCCATCAGGATGCTGATGCCCTGATCGATGCCCAGAATGTCCTCGGCGAACCAGCTGCCCTTCACGTCGAACGCGTCGACAAAACCGTAGCGGGTCCACACGCGCGGGCCCATCTGCTGGCGCATGGAAAGCAGGACGTGCGAGCACTCGGCAGGCAAAAACGGCAGCGAACCGGCAGCGGCGCAGGGCACCAGCGTTCCGTCGAGCGGGCCGATCGAGGGTGGACCGCCCCACACGCGATAGCCGTCCTTCGAGTCGGAAGCCGTAATGCCCCACATATCCTGGTCGATCCAGTTGAACTTCTGCCCCAGGTGCACGCACCACAACTGGTGGGCGCGCGTGGCGGCGATGGAGTTGGTGAAGTAGTTGGCGTGGAGGTCGCGCTGGTCGCGGTAATCGCACCAGGCGTGCGCGTACTGGTGGATAAACAAAGGCGCGATGCCGGAAATGTACTCGATGCCGCCGAACTGGATCAGCGGCCGCTGGAGTGCGTTCCAGGTTTCGACCGGAATGGGATGGGTAGGCGAGCCGATGGCCATCAGGTACATGGTCATCAGTTCGGAGTAGATATCCCAGCGATGCTGGAGAAAACCCTCCTCCGGCAACCAACCCATCGACAGGGTGTCGCCGCCGTTGAGCATCCATTGCCAGTCGATGCGGCGATAAAAGGTGGTGGCGAGCGCGGCGATGCGGGTGTTGCCGGCGAAAAACTGGCGGCACAGCAGCACCCCGCACAGCAGCAGCGCGGTGTCGATGGACGAGAGCTCGGAGTTGAACATGCGCTGGCCGCTCTCGATATCAATGAAGTGGTAGAGGAAGCCGTGCTCGTGCGGGCAGTCTTCGAGCAGAAAGGCGAGCGTTTTTTCGACGCGCTGCTCGCAGTCGATGCGGCGGAGATAGCCGCGCTGGGCGGCGATGCACAAGGCGCTGAGGCCGAAGCCCGTGGCGGCGATCGAAGCCACGCGCGAAGTGGACAGGCCGACGGCCGGCGCGCGATCGCGGACCAGCCCGGTCCGGGGGCTCGCTTCGCTGTAGAAAAACTGGCAACCGCGCTCCCCCATCTCGTCGAGCAATGCGTCGGCCTGGCGCGAGATCTGGGTGAGCGGCCGGTTGATAAAGACGCCGGGGGGGTGCGTGTACTTTTCCTGGGCCGCCTGCTCAGGCTGGGGCTGGTCTTTGGGGGCGGTTTTCGGCGGTTGCTGCTGATTTTGATACAGGAGGCTGCCGGGGTCGGCAGAAGCGTGCGCGGACGGGGCATGGAGAGTCAGGGCTCCGGCAGCGCCGGCAGCAGCGGCGGCCCGCAGCAGCTCGCGTCGGGTAACTTGGCGATCAGTCAATCCTGCTCCAAATCCTTGCTCGCTTGAATGGTGTCTTCTTCAAGGATGCACGATAAACAGCCGCTGTCCCAGCTACCCCGTGCGCTTTTCCACGCCAAGGTCACCGGACCGCAGGGGTACAAGCATTTATGAGCCGGGCGGCACCGCCCAAGCATCCCAGTACAAGTGCAATCGGTCGCGCCCGCGCGGCCTGATAACAGGAGAAAACCTTTGAGCTACGAACTGCCCCCGCTCCCCTATGATTACGCTGCGCTGGAACCGCATATCGACGAAGCTACGATGAAGCTTCATCACGACAAGCATCACCAGACTTATGTGACCAACCTCAATGGCGCCATCGACAAGCACCCCGAGCTCGCGAAGCACACACCGGAAGATCTGCTGCGCTCGCTCGACAGCCTGCCCGAGGATGTACGGACGGTGATCCGCAACAATGGCGGCGGCGATGTGAATCACACGATGTTCTGGCAGATCATGAAGCCGAATGGCGGCGGCGAGCCGACGGGCGCAATTGGGGCCAAGATCGCGGAAGATTTCGGGTCGTTCGAGAGCTTCAAAAAGCTGTTCAACGAAACCACGGCCAAGCAGTTCGGCTCGGGCTGGGGCTGGCTCGTGATCGACGGCGGCAAGCTGAAGATCGTGACTACGCCCAACCAGGACAGCCCGCTTTTGAGCGGCAAGTACCCGATCCTGGGCAACGATGTTTGGGAGCACGCTTACTATCTCAAGTACCAGAACAAGCGCCCGGACTACCTGGCCGCCTGGTGGAACACGGTAAATTGGGACGAGGTCAACAAGCGCTTTGAAACAGCGCAAAAGGCTTAGTTGCCGGCTTTTGCAGCTCCCTGAAATTCAGGCCAAGATGAAAGCCCGGCGAGCATCGCCGGGCTTTCATCTTGGCCTGAGCGACTTCCGGGGTGGCCCGGGGTTTTCATCTCCGAGGAGCTCCAACATGTACCGCTTTGCTTTTTCACTTTTGGCATGCAGCCTGACGCTTTCCAGCTCCGCACAAACGGCTGCGGCTCCGAACGAGGTTGCTTACACGATTTCGCAGGGCGGCAGATCGCTGGGAGAAGCTCGGTATGGCGTGAACCCGGTCGCCGGCGGCGAGGAACTCCACTCCAGCGGAAGCATGAAGCTGAATGACTTCAGCTACTCCTTCCAAAGCACGGCCACTGTGGATGCGCAATTCAACCTGGTCCATGACGATTTAAGCGGCTCCGTGCAATCAGCCAAGGGCCCTGCAAAAATGGTTGAATTTACAACGTCCGCGGACCCTACAGGACGCCAGTTCAATCTCACGATTGACGCCGATGGCAAACAATCAAGCAACACTGTGGACCGGCACCAGAACCTGGTACTGCTGCCGGACCTCGACCCTGCCGCGCTGACCCTGATGGTTCATTTCGCCATAGGGCAACCGAGGTCCGCCTGGGTGCTGCTGCCCAAGGAGAACGGCATCCTGGCACCAGTGCAGTACACCCTTGCCAGCGATCTGCAGGGTGCCCTGAACGGACG
The DNA here is from genome assembly GCA_964248435.1 of uncultured Acidobacteriaceae bacterium. Classification (GTDB taxonomy): domain Bacteria; phylum Acidobacteriota; class Terriglobia; order Terriglobales; family Acidobacteriaceae; genus EB88. The sequence goes on from CAXTYP010000085.1 coordinate 4,293, forward strand.
GCCTGTGACGGTACGGCATGCGGTGGCTGCAATCGGCGAAGAAAATGCGGTGGTGGTGGAACTATTCTTCCTGCCGGATGGAGCCTTGCTGGAAGCCGATCTTAACGCGCAAAACCTCCAGGTGGTTCACGGGCATTTCAAGCTCAACAACCGGACCACCCCTGCTGCTCCTCCTGCAAGGCAGGCTCCTCCGGTTGAGGCACAGCCTGCAAACGCACCGCAAGCGCTGCCCGGCAGTCCCACCCATTAGCCACAGGTCCGGTTCCCTGCCCTTGGGCTGCCAGCCTCGGGGCTCGTGATGCAAAGGGTCGAGTCTGGTGTGGCCTGGCTTGGCCTGGTCTGGCCTGTCTTTTAGAATCAGCCATTCCAAACCGGCCTGACGCCACCTGCTCCAGCTCGATCAATAAGATTTGCTCGTCCCAGGACTGCCCCCATGCGAGGAGGTCTGGAGATCAAGCCCGGCACCATCGGTGCCGGATCGGAGGTCAGCGAACGGCGTGTGCCAGTGTCAGCGCTTTGTTGAGAACCGTAGACGAAAGCTCCTCTCTGCGCGGCCGGATCAGTAGCCTCCACCCACGCCCACCATGGCTCCCAGCTGGTTCATGGTGTGGCGCAGCGCGTCTGACTGCGCGGTCAACTCGGCTGCGGCAGCAGCAGTCTGCTCGGAGTTCGCCGCGTTTCTTTGTGTGCTTTGCTCCATCTGCGAAATCGACCGGCTGATCAGGTCAAAACCCTTGCCCTGCTCTCGGCTTCCGGCATGAATTTCGTCAACCAGTGTCTTGATTTTCGCAAAGGCCGTCGTAACCCGGTCGCTGCTTTCAGCCACCTGGTTCACCTTGGTTTTGCCGAGTGTTGAACTCTGCACCGACTGATCGATCAAGGCAGATGTGTCGCGTGCCGCCTGCGCGCTGCGTTGCGAAAGGCTGCGGACCTCGTCGGCGACAACAGCGAAACCCATGCCGGCTTCCCCGGCGCGCGCGGCTTCCACGGCGGCGTTCAATGCCAGGATGTTGGTTTGAAACGCGATTTTGTCGATCACATCGATGATGGTCGAGATCTTATCGCTTGATTCGCTGATCTGGTTCATCGCGGCGACCGACCCGGCGAGGGCTCCATTGGTTTCGGTCAGCGTGCGATGCAGTTCATCGACCAGCGCGGCAGCACTTTCAGAGTTTTGCGCGCTCCGGTTGGCCATGGAGTTAATCTCCTGCGACGAGGCCGAGGTTTCCTGGATGCGCGCTGCCTGTTCCGAACTATCCTGCGCAAGCGACTGGCTGGCCGAGGAGATTTCCGCGGCTGCCGTTGCCACCTGCTCCGCCCCGTCGTTTAACGCGGCGATACCTTCGCGCAGTTCCTTGCCGAGTTGTTGCACCACGAACCAGACCGCGCCCCCCAGCATCACGGACAACGTGATCAGGCTTAACATGATCCATCGACCACGAAGAATGCTGTTCATTGCGTCGTCGCTCGCAATCAGCATGCGCTTCTGCTCCCTTTCCAGCAGCTTGTCTCCCTGCGCCCCGACCGATTCGAGCCTGGGCGAGATCGCGTCCATTTGCTGCTGCGCGTCCACAAAGCGGTTGGACCGGATCGAGCCAGCAAACTGGCGGTGTGCACCCAGGGCGGACGTGGAGTCCGCAGCCAGTTTGGCGACGATCTCCTTGCCTTCGGGCGTAACCAGCAAAGGTCTCATACCGGCAATCCCGTCGCTTACCGTTCCCGATGCCATGTTGAAGGAATGTTCGGAGGAGTCAAGCAACCGCAGATTACCTTTCTCACCAGCCAGCAGCATTGCGCGCTCTTCAGCCGCCATCGTCGCGGTGCCTTCCGCGATCCGCCCTGCCAGGTACATCTTGGACGCATCCCCGTGGGTCAGGTTTGCGGTTACGGTTCCGAGCCCGTTCAGGATGACGATCGCGCACACACCCGCGACGATCGTCAACAATAGAATGGAGCCGTACCCGAGATAGAGTTTTCTTGTTACCGTCATGCGTTCTGCCATCGTGCATGCCGCCTTTGAATCAAGTTGAGATCGGTTCGCCTGCGCCGAGTCGTTGCAGCATTCGAGACGCCAGCCTCCTGGCACGTCGGCCAGCCCGGCCGACGCGTCACCCATGTTGCCGAAGCAATGGTGAAACCCTGCCCGATGTACCCGCATTCCCCTTATCGGCTGGAAGGGGCACTCTGTTCAGGCGTTGCCCCTCACGGAAGTAACCAGATCCCTGGGAGTGAGGGCCGGCTGCGCCAGGCAGCAGCCTGCGAGCGGCCGGCCGGGCGTGCGAAAAGCGGGCCGCAGGCTGAACCGCCGCAGCCACGGCTGCCCGTCGACTTTCGGCCGAATCTGCCCGCCAACAAGTAAGCCCCACAACGTCCGGAAGTATCTCCGGCCGTTGTGGGGCACCCTGTTGGTTAGGACTGTTGCCTAGTTGATGGTGGCAAACAGGCGGTTGCTGGGGTCGTTGGCCTGGAAGCCAATCGACAGGTTATTGCCGAAGGCCGCCGCCGTGGGAGTTCCGCCGGTGCTGATGTTGCTGAAGCCAGTAGCGCCGGGGAAGTTCGACCCAGAGGATGAGCCGGTGACAAACAGGTAGTGGCTCGGGTCATTGGCCTGGAAGGTGATGTACAACACCCCGTTGGCAACGCCCAAAGCAGGCGACGACCCCATGCCGATATTGGTGTAAGCCGTGGAGCCTCCGAAGCTGCCATTGCTCGAGGAATTGGTGTACAGGATGTTGCGGCTGTCGTTGCTGCGGAAAGCAAGGTAAAGGTTGTTGTTGAACGAGGCCAGCGCCGGTGCGGCATTGGTTGAGTCACCGGTGATGCCCGTTGAGAAGTTGACGCCGTCCGAGGACTGGCCTATCCAGATGGAGTGGCTCGGGTCGTTCGCCTGGAAAGCAACATACAACGTGCCGTTCTGGGCTGCCAGAGCCGGCGCGCTGCCGATCTGGATGTTGGGGTAGCCAGTCGCCGCCGGGAAGTTCACGCCGTCCGAGGACGAGGTGAGAAACAGCTTGTGACTGGAATCGTTAGCCTGGAAGGCCACGTACAACTTGTTGTTGAACACCGCCAAAGCCGGCGCCGAACCCATCTGGATGTTGCCGTAGTTGACCTGCGAACCGAAGTTCACGCCGTCCGTCGAAGAAGCAATCCACAATGTGTTGCTGGGATCATTGGCGCGGAAAGCCGCATACAGCTTGCCGTTGAAGTTGGCAAACGACGGTGACGAGCCCACGGAAATGCCGGAGCTGGGTGTGCCCCCGCCGAAGCTGAGGTTCGCCCCGCTGCTGCTGCTGCTGCCGGAGCCTGAACCACTACCCGAGCCTGAGCCGGCACCGGTATTGACGCCGCCGCCGTTCACCCCGCCGAGTGCCCCGTTCAGGCCAAACGCATTCGACGTGGTCCACTGCTGCCAGTCGCTGGCGATGGTAGAGGTGGAATCCGTGTAGATGTTCGGAATGGGCGGGTTCTTGGTCAGGCTGTAGTAGCCCCACGCGCCGCCTGCACGGGCCTTGTACGTCCAGATCGACCAGCTCAGCCCGGCATTGTTGTAGTCGTTGATCGTATACTGCCAGCCTGCAGAACCGGTGTTCCAGGCGGTAAACTCGCCGATGTAGCCGGGAACGTTGTAATTGGAGTGATTGTTGAAGTCACTGACCTGCTGGTCGGCTTGTGCTTCGGTGCCGCTCACGGACTGGTCCGTCGAGTAGGCATGCATCTCGTAAACAACGTTTGACCAGCCCTCGGAGGAGGGATTGGGCAGCATGCTCCAGTTCCAGTTGCCCCAGGTCCCTTCGATAAAGATCATGTGGTTGGGATCGGCGCTGCGAACACTGGTATAAAGGCTGGCCTGCGCGGCAACCACCGCGGCGTCATTGCCGCTGCCGGCCCCAACCGGTTCGTTGATCAAGTCATAGCCGGCAACCGTCGAGTTGCCATTGTAGTGGTTTGCAATCTCCCACCACATCCAGGCGGTTTGCGACTGGTCGGTGCCGTTGGACCAGTACTGATCCAGGTTCTGCTGACCGGTATCGTCCGAATTCGCCTGGCTGCCAACCACCCCGTGCATGTCGATGATGACGTAAATGCCGCGCGAGCCGGCGTTGCTGACCAGCCAGTCCAGGTAGGTAAACGCGTCGGAACGCCAGCCCGAAGGGGTCGTGTTGGTGAGTGAAAAGAACTGCCCCCACCACACGGGGACGCGGATTACGTTGAAGCCGGCATTCTTGATGTTGTCCAGATCGCTCGCCTGGATCCAGCTGTTTTGATACGTGCTGATCAGGCTCTGCTCGGTGGCCACACCGTAATGCTGATCGAGCCAGTTCATCACGCCGTAGGTGTCGTTCGGGGTGTAGCCGCTGTCCAGCGGCGCCATCCACTGTTCCATCACGAACAGCCCGCCAAGGTTCACGCCCCGAAGCGGAACCACGGTGCCGTTCGCGTTCACAATGTTGCGCCCGCTCGCGTGCAAATAGCTCAGCTGCGCGTTTGCCTGCGTCGCTCCCGCGCCCACGCAGACCAGCGCTGCCAGCGCCATGGAAAGCTTGCCTTTGCCATAGCCAACTGCAGACTGGGCAGGTTCATTAAATGCCATTTGTGATTGTTTGGCTAAGAACTTGGAAAAACTCCAACGCATGAGGAACTCCTTCGAAAAGCGGTTGTGGGGTGGACAGGGTCAAGAAATAACAATCATTCCTTCTGAAATAGTCAGGGCAGCGGTCCCGTGATCGCAGCTCTGCCGCATCTTGCGAGTTGACACGGTTCTTGCCAGGAACATGCTTCGGATCCGGTTCATGAGTGGCCCCACCATACACGCCTTACAAAGCGAAAGGAAAATGAAAATTAAGGCAAGTGTTGCAATGGTGAAACAGGGCGAAAAGGTGAGGCCCAGCACCGGGCTGCTTCAA
>CAXTYP010000086.1:0-9093 GCA_964248435.1 uncultured Acidobacteriaceae bacterium
CCCAATCTTTGCGCGGCTCCGTGTCGGGCGCCGGCTGCTCTTCGCAGGGTGCGCCACCACGCTTGCCCTGCCGCGCGCGCTCAAAATCGTCGCTCATGTTTGTAGCTCCCCGTTTTGCTGCCGTTGTTCTCAGCAAGCTGCACTCTCAGTGGAAAGGACGCGCGCCGTGCGTTTGCGCGTTGACTGATTCTTAAATAGTAGATGCGAGCCGCCAGGAGCTGTTGATTAAGCCCGGCGATCAATTTAATCGGTCTACCGAAACGATTGGAGCCATAGAATTCCATCTGTGAATCAGTGCACGCAGGAAGAGCCCGATCAAACCGGACTCTTCCTGCGTGGCTTGGTTTGGAGCTACGGCCGATTGGTACCACCGCAGATCGCGCCATCCTCCACCTTCGTCAGCTTCAGTCCGCTTGAGGTTAAAGTGCGGCTGTAACAGCTGCCCAGCGTGTCCGTGCTCTTGTAGCTGCCTGTGCTGCCCGTGGTCCGGGTCACCACTGCGCCGGCCGCGTTGACCGAGTACTGATCGGTCGAGTTCACCTCTTCCTGCGAGCCGTTCGAGTAGCCTTCTGCCCCGTTCACGATCTGCTTTGCGTACTCGAAGTCCTGCTGGTACGAGTGAGCGACCTGCGTGTAGGAACCGTCGGCGTTGCTGTTATAGGCGTAGTTAAACGTGAATGGGTAGACGGTGTTGGTTTGCGTTTCCACCACGCCCGAACCGCTTTGCGTTTTGGTATCGGTTTGCGCCGTGGTGAGCTGGGCCAGGTCCTGCGTGTAGATGAAGTTGTTCACGGTGAGGAGCTGGTAGTTGCCGAAGTCGACCTGCTCATTGACGGTGGTTGTCACCTTGCCGTGCGAAGTGTTGACAAAGCCGCTGAGCGTAAAGGTGCGCAGCGAACTCACCAGTGTTTTGCCGTGCGTGGTTCCGCTCGCGTCGACCGGTGCCTCGGCCTCGATCGACGGGGCCGGCGCGGGGCTCAGGGTGTTTTCGGTGAACGCGCCCCCGGTCTCCGTTGCGCCGTGGTCCAGGTACAGCAGCAGCGTTCCGGTGACGTCGAACTCATGATCCGCGTTGAAGACGCTCATGGAAACAGTGTGGGAGCTGCCGTCTGACAGCGCGCCGGCAAATGGGGTCAGGTCGACGGTGTAGGGCTTGAAGTTGAGCGTTTGAACGCCGGTGACCGGCTCCCACAGCGCGGGGTCGATGCCGCCCGTGTAGATCCACGGAAAGACGGGCGCGATGCCGGCGGCCTCTTTATCGACATACACCTCGGTTTCGCGGAAGCCGGTGCTCCCGCAGTTTTGCAGCGCGGCCGCCACGCTGTCCGGCGAGCAGGTATACCAGAACTCGTCGCCGGCCTGGCTTTGCGAGATCACCTCCAGCGAGGCTTTTTCGATGTTGCGCGGCAGGTTGGGAAAGGTGCCGGTGAGGCGGTCGCTCGTGGTTTGAAGCGCTGTGGAGCCGCCGGTTGCGCTGAGCGGCAGAACGACGTCGGGCACGATTGGCGCGGGATCGTTCGGACCGGCCGGGTACAGCTCAAGCTGCGCGGAGCCGGTGATGATGCCGTTGTAGTTCACGCCGCCGGAGACTCCGTAGAAGTTGCCGAGCGAGGCGACAACGGGCTCCGTGGAGCTGAGCAGGGCGCTGAGGTTTGTGATGTCGCGCTCGACGTGCCACGAGGGGCTGAGCGCGGCGCGCGGCTCGGCGGTCGTGCCGAAGTAGATGTTGACCCCGCCCAGGAAGAAGCGCCCCGTCCGGTCGTATTGCCGGCCTGCCGACACGTTGAAATCCGCTGTAAATACGACCTTGGCATAGGGGCCTTTGCAGTTAGCCGGCGGCGTGTAGGTGTACTGCTTGTCGGTGTAGTTGATGAACTGCTGACCGGCGAACAAGGGCACGATGCAGGGCGGGGTCGAAGGGCGCTTAACGGGCGGCTCGGCGCTGACGGGGTTGGAGGAGCCGAGAACGGGATTGGGAGAGACGGGCGTTTGTGCGAGAAGAGCCGGGGTAGACAGCAGAAGGGCGGAGAGGCAGGCGGCAGACGGGCGGGAAAAAGTACGCAACGGGAGGGCCTCCAGTTCGGATACAGGCCAGCATACGCATTCTCTGTTCCAAACCCGGAATTAAGTTGCTCGGGCAAGTCTCAACAGGTAAGCTGGCTTAAGCTGGAAGAGGAGAAGCCATGCTGGAGATTGGGGCCTTTGAGGCAAAGAACAGGTTGGGTAGTCTGCTGGATCGCGTGGAGCGTGGGGAAGAAGTACTGATTACGCGGCACGGCAAGCCGGTAGCGCAGCTGGTGCGGCCCCGTGAGGAGTTCGACAAGGCGGCAGCCGATAAGGCGTACGCGCAAATGCGCGCGGGCGCACAGGAGTTGAAAATGGGACCCTTCGAATGGGAGAAGTACAAAGCCTGGCGGGACGAGGGACGTCGTTGAGTCTCGTTTTGGACGCCTCCGCAGCCCTGGCGTGGGTTTATGGGGAAGGAAACGTCGAAAATCTGGATGATTTGTACCGCGAGGTAAAGGACAAGGGTGCGATTGTTCCCGAGTTGTGGCACATCGAAATCGCCAACGTGCTCCTGACAGGATGTCGAAAGGGCAGGCATGATTTTAGCGTCGCCGAAGAGAACCTGAGGCGATTTTCGAAGTTCCGAATCGCGGTCGATAGGGAAACGCGCTTTCGTGCGTGGGACAGTGCTTTCAAACTAGGCAGGAAACACAGCTTGACCAGCTATGACGCTGCGTACCTGGAGCTGGCGCAAAGGCTACGTCTGCCGCTCGCGACGCTTGACAAGGAATTGTTGGCCGCCGCAGCTGCAGAGGGCGTTTCGCTGTTCTGGAACTGATTTTTTCTGCGCGGCTTCTTGCATCCATTCCGAACTTCGTGGTATCACATAACCAGTTCAAGTTTGCTCCCTTGGTCTATCCAGGGGCGAGCATGGATTTCATGCAGAGTGGTTGAGGGACGGGCCCTGTGACGCCACGACAACCGGCCGGTGCAATTCCGGACAACGGTGTCAACTCTCTCCTGATAGCCGAAAGGCTGGAGGGGAACATGAGATTCGGGGTGTTGGGTGCCGCGAGGCGTCCGCCATCTCGCTAATTTCCGAATGTGCGGTACCTGTTGTAGCGTGTGTGTGAAGTCGTCGCTGCGCCCGTTCCATCGGCTGCTCTCGTTTGCGAGGGCAAGAGATGGCATTAGCTTACGAACTACGTTGTCGCGAGTGCGCGAAGCGCTTCGAGAATGCGCCGTTGTCGATCTGTGACGAATGTTTTTCGCCGCTTGAGGTGATGGTCGACCTCGACCTGGCGAAGACGACTGTGACCCGCGAGTCAATCGCGAGCGGACCGGCCTCCATGTGGCGCTATCAGGCGTTGCTGCCCGTGCCTGACTCTTACGTCCCGCGCACCCCCGCCGGATGGACCCCCCTGGTCCAAGCGCCCAACCTCGGCGAGCGTATCGGCGCGAAAAACCTCTTCATTAAAAACGATGCCGTTTGCATGCCCACGCTCTCGTTCAAGGACCGCGTGGTCGCGGTGGCGCTTGCCAACGCGCAGGCTTTCGGTTTTGACACGGTGGGTTGCTCGTCGACCGGCAACCTGGCTAACGCCGTGGCCGCGCATGCTGCGCGCCTAGGCCTGAAGACCTACATCCTGGTGCCGGCGGACCTTGAAGCCGCGAAGATTCTGAACACGGAAGTGTACGGCGCGAACCTGATCCGGATCGACGGCAGCTACGACCATGTGAACCGGCTGTGCTCGCAGATCGCCGACCGCTTTCATTGGGGTTTTGTGAACGTGAACCTGCGGCCGTACTATGCCGAGGGCTCGAAGACAGTTGGCTACGAGATTGCCGAACAGCTGGGCTGGCGCTTGCCCGACAATATTGTTTGCCCGATGGCGGGTGGCTCGTTGATTACGAAGATCCGAAAGGCTTTTCGCGAGTTGGTCACGCTGGGGCTGGTGGAAGACAAGCCGGTGCGCTTTTTTGGGGCGCAGGCGACCGGCTGCTCGCCGATTTCGACGGCCGTCAAGAATGGTGCGGACTTTATCGAGCCGCAAAAAGCAAATACCATCGTGCGCTCGCTCGCGATCGGCAACCCGGCCGACGGTATCTACGCGGCGCGCATGATCCGCGAAACAGGCGGCTGGGCCGAAGACGTATCGGACATGGAAGTGATTTCCGGAATTCGCGAGCTGGCGGAAACTGAAGGAATCTTCACTGAAACCGCCGGTGGCGTGACCACCGCTGTGACGGCCCGGCTCTACACGCACGGACGCATCCAGCCCGACGAAACAACGGTGACCTGCATCACTGGCAACGGCCTGAAAACGACCGATGCTGTCGCGGAGTGCTTCCCGAGGCAGGAGGCGGTGCGACCGCGCTTGCGTGATTTTGAAGAATATCTGGACCGTCACCAGTTCGCCGCCGAACTGGTCGCAGGAGACTGACCCGCCATGACCGTACGCGTTTTACTACCCGCGGCATTTCAAAAACACACTAATGGAGAGCGCGAGCTGCAATCATCGGCCGCGCATCTTCCCGAGTTGATTGAGGACATCGAGACAAGTTTTCCCGCGCTCAAAACGCACCTGCGCGGCGAGGACGGCGCGGTCCGCCGGTTCATCAACTTCTATGTCAACGAGGAAGACATCCGCTTTCTTGGCAACAACAATTACCAGTTCCAGGATGGGGATGAAGTGCTCGTGATTCCTTCGATCGCCGGCGGCAGCGGTCTTCTCATCCCCGCATGATCCTCGCCCTATGATCAAGGTGAAACTGCTGCACCTGGCGGCGCGCGTGCCGACAGTGAACTACTCTGGGCACGACCTCGGGTTCGACTTGTATTCGATCGAGAGCGTGTTGCTGGAGCCCGGCGTGCCGGTGAAGGTGCGTACGGGGATCGCGGTCGAAGGGCCAACTGGCATGGGGTTTGTGCTGGGCGACCGGTCAAGCATGGCGGCGCGCGGCGTGACCTATGCGGGCGGGCGCATCGACGCGGGTTACCGGGGCGAGATCCTGGTGTGCCTGGTCAATGTCAACCAGCCGCGATTCTCATTGTCGCTGGAGCGGGACGAAGCGGGATTGGTGCGCGACGCGCGGCTGATCTCGACGGACGTGAGCGTGGCGATCGAGGCCGGCGACAAGATCGCGCAGATGTCGCCATTCCAGGCGATGACGCACCTTGAATTGCTGGTCGTGGAAGAGTTGTCGGCAAGCACACGCGAGGCGAAGGGTTTCGGCTCGAGCGGACGCTGAACTTGCAAAAGAAAAGCCCTCGACGGAGGTCGAGGGCTTTGGTGTGTCGGGCCACGTTTAGTAGGCGACGGCCATTTCGTTGCCGACCGATGCCGGAACGACCACGCCGTGCGGACGAACGCGGAAGCGCTTGATCTTGATGTTGAGCTGACGCTCGATCTTGCGCAGATCGCCCTTCTCGTTCGGGGTGGTAAAGGTGGACGCAACGCCGGTGGCCGAAGCACGACCGGTCCGGCCGACACGGTGCACGAAATCTTCCGCTTCCTTCGGCATGTCGTAGTTGACGACGTGCGCAACGTGGGCGACATCGATACCGCGTGCGGCAACATCGGTCGCGACCAGAACGCGCTCGCGGCCTTGCGAAAACGAACGCAGGGCAGCGTTGCGCTGCGACTGAGTGCGGTCACCATGGATGCGGGCTGCCTGGATGCCGCCGCGCTCGAGGCGCATCGCGATGCGATCGGCACCGTGCTTGGTGCGCACGAAAACGATAAACGAGCCAGGCTCGGAGTTGATGAGGTGCGTCAACAGTTCGAGCTTGGAGTCGGCATCGACTTCAAAGGCCTGCAGTGTGACGGTTTCAGACGGCTTGAGCACCGAGCCGATCTCGACGCGTACCGGATCTTTCAGGTAGTCGCGCACGACCTCCTTGATCTGGTTATCGAGCGTGGCCGAGTAGCAAAGCGTCTGGCGCTCCTTGGGGAGGCAGTCGGCGATGCGGCGGATCGCAGGCTTGAAGCCCATGTCGAGCATGCGGTCGACTTCGTCGAGAACCAGGATCTTGACGCCCTCGAGACGAACCAGCTTGCGGCTGATGTAGTCCTCGAGCCGGCCCGGGGTGGCGACGATCAGCCGCGCTCCGCGACGGATAGCTTCTATCTGCGGGCCTTCGGCCATGCCGCCGACGACCAGCGCGACGCTGATGCCGGTGGTGATCTGGCGGAAGGCTTTTTCGACCTGCATGGCGAGCTCGCGCGTCGGCAGCAGGATCAGCGCGGCGGCGCCACGGGTCTTTTCAGCCTGGATCTTTTCTATGATGGGCAGCAGAAACGAGAGCGTTTTGCCGGTGCCGGTTTGTGCGGTGGCGAGCACGTCCTTGCCCTCGAGTGCGGGCGGAATCGCGCCGGCCTGCACAGGGGTCGGCGTCATGAAGTTGCAGGTCGTCAGGCGGTTCTTGAGTGCATCAGAAATTGCGAAATCAACAAATTGAGTCATGAAAGTTTTGGGTTCCTTGAGAACGCACACGCAAAAGCTCGACTCGCATGGCGGCGCACTTCCTGCGCGCGGCGAGAAACTAGCTGCGGTGTGCTGCGGCCCTGTGCGCGGGAAACCCGGCGACCAGGGCTGAAATCGATTTGCGTAAGGAAGTGCCCCGGAGGAGATCCCGGATGAAGAGGAGGCGAAAGGCCCCTGCTCGCTCTGCCGCACGCAGCCACAAAAGCGACGGCACAGTGCCGAAGCTCCGACCACGCCTCTGTTATCCAAACATGGACAAGCTGCCGATAAGGCGGGTACGCTGTAGGGCTTGGTGGAAGAAAATGTGCAGGGCGTCTCCGTTGTGAGGGAGAACTGCTGAACAACCAATCACTTGAGCGCAAACTGAGAATAGCATGGATGGGACGGTTGGCAAGCAAAATCGTAAATGGGCCGCCGGAGGCCGTTTTTTTCCTGTTTCGCCGAGGGTCCCCGGAAGGGGGAACGGGCAGGCGGAACCTCCGCACAGGACGCTGGGGGTGGGGGCTGCAGAATGGCGCCATGATCGTCGTTTCCACGCCGGAAGTGCTTCGCGCTACACTCCCACCATGACCGTTACGGGCAACGCAACGCGAAGAACGTTTTTGAAGGGCGCCGGCCTGGCCGCGCTTGCCGCCGGGACCAACGCACCCGCGCAGGAGATCATCACCGACCACAGCCAGCACCCAACGCCTGGGGCGCCCGCCGGGGGCCGTGTCGAGCGGGTGAACCTGCTGCAGGGGACCGACTCCACCCCGTATTTTTCGCGTGGCAACACCCTGCCGATCGCGGCCCTGCCGTTTGGCATGGCGCATTGGACGCTCCAGTCCAACAACGGTACTCCATGGATGTTTCAGCCGGGCGAGCGGCGGATCCAGGGCTTTCGTTCGACCCACCAGCTTTCTCCGTGGCTTTCCGACTACGGGGAAGCGGTGTTTCTGCCGTTTTCGGGCGAGGTGAGCGCCAACCCCGGCGCTCGCGCTGCTTCGTATCGCGTCCAAGACGCGCAGCTCGCGCCGCACTCGCTCCGCCTGCGCATGGTGCGATACCGTGCCGATGTGGAGCTGGTTCCGACCGAACGCTGCTGCGTGCTGCATACCCGGTTCACAGACGCAAAGACCCGAGGCCTGTTGATGGAGGTGCCGGGCGACGATGCGGCGTTTGAAGCGGATGCGGCCCGCCGGACGATCCGTTTTACCTCTAGGGCGAACGAGGGCGGTGTTCCTCCCGGCTTCGCGACGTACTACATCGTCCGCTTCGATGAGGCGTGGAGCAGCTTTACGCAGAGTACCGACAAACGCTTTACAGCAGGCATTGCGAGTTTTGCCGGTGGGGACCAGCCCTTGCATGCCGCCATTGCGACCTCGTTCATCTCCTTTGAGCAGGCGGAGCGGAACCTTGATCTTGAGGTCGGCAGGCGCTCGGCCGATGAGCTGCGAACGATGGCGGCTGCGACCTGGAACGAGCACTTCAGCCGGTTAACCGTGGAAGGCGGTACCCCGTCACAGCAGCGGATCTTTGACTCGTGCTTTTACCGGGCCCTGCTGTTTCCGCGGGTGTGGCATGAGCCTGACGCGGACGGAAAGTCGCACCACATGAGCCCCTACTCCGGCAAGGTAACGCCCGGCGTGATGTATGCGGACCATGGCTACTGGGACGTGTATCGCGCGTGGTATCCGTTTATGACCCTGTGTTTTCCGGAGCGGCTCGGCGAAATCCTGCAGGCATGGGTCAATGCTTCGAAAGAAGGCGGTTGGCTGCCGCAGTTTCCGTGCCCAGGCTATCGCGCGTGCATGACGGGCAGCCTGATCGACGCCGTGTACGGCGATGCTGCGGTGAAGGGCATCGGCGGCTTCGACCTCCAGGGTGCCTATGCAGGGCTGAAAAAGCATGCCACCACTCCGGGCGACCCGGACAAGGGCTGGGGCCGGCGTGGGATTGAAAGCTATCTCAAGCTGGGCTACGACGCCGCCGACCAGGTTGACCAGTCAGTCGCCGAAACAACGGACGCGGCTTATGGAGACTTTTGCATTGCGCAGGTCGCGACGGCGCTGGGCCATACGGAGGACGCCGCGATGTTTACGAAGCGATCCGGGAACTGGCAGCATGTGTTTGACCCGAAGACGCGTTTTTTCCGCGGCAAGGACGCTGACGGCAGCTGGACTGAACCGTTCGACCCTATCACCTGGGGCAACCCCTACGTGGAAGGGGCTGCCTGGCAGCACCGCTTCGATGCACCGCATAACGTGCCTGGCCTGATTGCGGCGTATGGCGGTCCCGTGCCGTTTGCCGAGGCACTGGAAGGGATGTTGGCGACGGCACCGGACTTCAACATCGGCGGGTATGGGCGAGAGATCCACGAGATGTCGGAGATGGCCGCGGTGCCGTTCGGCCAATATGCCCATAGCAACCAGCCCGTGCACCACGTGCTGTACCTGTTTGCCGCCGCGGGCCGTGCGGATCGCACGCAGTTCTGGGTGCGCCGCGTGCTGAACGAGCTTTACTCGGAAACCTCGTTTGCCGGGGACGAGGACACCGGGTCCATGGCGGCGTGGTACTTACTGAGTGCGATCGGCATCTATCCCGTCTGCCCTGGCAAGC
>CAXTYP010000087.1:0-9079 GCA_964248435.1 uncultured Acidobacteriaceae bacterium
CTGCTGCACACTCAGGCCGTACTGCGTGACGTATTCGTTGTGGCGATCGCGATCCATATCGCGCGGCGAGGTGACACCGAGCCCGACCAGAAACGGCGTGACCGGATAACTGATATTTTTCTGCCCGTTGAGCGAGTAGCGGCCCACCTCGTTGCTGATGGGCAGGTTTTGATCGTCCTCCTGTCCGTCGCCGTGATAGATGCCGAAGCCGCTGCGGACCACTGTTTTGCCGCCGTAGGAGCGCGGTGCCCATGCGATCGCCACGCGGGGATCGAAGTCGAGCAGGCGGGTGGTGCCGAAGGAGGCACCGGCGCCGCAAAAGCCGGCCGGTCCGCAGGTCGCGAAGTCGAACGGGATGGCGCGGCCCTGCACTTCATGAAACTGTCCGAAGACGTTGTAACGCAGCCCGAGGTTGAGCGTGAGCTCGGGCCGGAGCTTCCACTCGTCCTGCGCGAAGGCGAAGGTGAGGATTTTGCGCAGGCCGTTGACGGGCAGCTCGGCGGCAAAGGTCGCGGCGCCGACGTTGTTCGCGGTGAACGCCGCAAGGGACGAATAGGTAACCGTGCCGGACGCGGTGTTGCCCTGGTTGAGCTGGATGCGCCGGACTTCGACCCCGGTTTTGAGCGTGTGCCGGCCATGCACCCACGTCAGGTCGTCGATGTAGGAGTACGAGTTGCCGACGCCGGTTTTGCCTTGATTGTTGGCGAGCGTCGTGAGCCCGGCGATGGCGAAGGAGTAGGGCTGCCCGGCCTGCGCGAGGTTGTTGGTGTAGACGTTGCCGCGGTTGTAGCCGAACTTCGCCTCGTTGACCCATGCGGACGAAAACAGGTGCAGGTATTCGAGGACGCCGTTGACCGGCCGCGACGCGACTTCCTGTTGGTCATTCGTGTAGGTGCCGTTGCTTGCGGCTAGTGGAGTTACGCTGCGAGCGGTGTCGTAGTTGAAGCGCAGGTCGGCGGTGTCGCGCGTGGAAAAGCGATGGTCGAGCCGAATCATCGCGGTGTCTTCATGGTCGGATTGCTTGCCGGTGCCGGTGAAGCTGTCGACCAGCGGATTGCTTGTGGGCGCGGTGCCGGCGGGGTAAGCGGCGAGGATCGGCACAAGCGCGGGGCTGGTCGCGAGGACTTGCGCGCGCAAGGCAGCGGAGGGCACAAAGCCGGGCAGTGTTTGTCCCAGCGACTGTCGTAGCCCCTCGTAGGTGAAGAAGAAAAAGGAGCGATCGTGCTGGAGCGGGCCGCCCAGCGAGCCGCCGTACTGGTTGAGGCGGAACGGATGCTTGACGGTATCGATGGGCTCGCGCGCATCGAAAACATCGTTGCGCAGGAACTCGAAGAGGTTGCCGTGAAAGGTGTTGGTGCCGGTGCGCGAAACCACCGCGACCTGGCCCCCGGGGGTGCTGCCCTGGTCGGCGGTAAACAGCATCGTGTCGATGCGAAACTCCTGGATCGACTCGGTGGGAATGGCAAGGCGCACAAACGGCTGTTGGGCCTGGTTAACGATGTTGGTGGCGTCGACGCCGTCGTAGGTGAAGTTGTTGTCGTCGAGACCGCGTCCGGCAAAGCGCACGGTGCGCTGATTGCTGCCGCCGGTGTCGACGGCGCCGGGCACCAGCGCGGTGAGCGTGGACCAGTTGCGGCCGTTGAGCGGCAGCTGGCGCACCTGCTTCGGCTCGATGAGCGCCCCCAGCGC
Source organism: uncultured Acidobacteriaceae bacterium (assembly GCA_964248435.1). GTDB lineage: Bacteria > Acidobacteriota > Terriglobia > Terriglobales > Acidobacteriaceae > EB88. Next base: position 1,690 of record CAXTYP010000087.1, read on the forward strand.
GTCGGAGCTCTGGTCGAGCTCGGAGTTGGTGTCTGAAACCTGCACCTGCTCGCTGCCGCCCGCGATGTGGAGCACCGCGTTGAGGGTGCGGGTGCGGTCGACCGATTGGAGAACGTCGGTGTAGGTGAGCTGCGCGAACCCGGCGCGGTCGAACTCGAGAATGTAGCGGCCGACCGGCAGGTCGGGGATGGAGTAGGTGCCATCGGACGAAGACGTGCAGTGGCGCTCGAGCCCGGTATCGGTTTCGGTTGCGACCACGCGTACGCCAGGGACGCGGCCACCTCGCTCGTCCTCGACCGTGCCGGTGACGGCGGAGCGGTCGACCTGGGCCAGCGCCGGGGCGAGCGAAAGGGTGGAAAAAAGAGCGGCGACGGCGAGCGAACGCATTTTAAACGGCACGACTGGAACTCCGGGACGGGAAGTGGATGGTCAGTGAAACGGGGGCTCCCGAATACTTTATGAAGAGCCCCCCGCTGCGAGCGTGGTGGGCTAGTGCGAGCCGCCCCCGGTGGCAAGAGCAGCCGTGGTGCGGGTTGTGTTTGCTGCCGTGCCCTGGGCGGTACCGGGGGTCGCGGCATGGACCGCCGCGGCTGCTTGCTGCGCATGGTACTTATGCAGCAAGGCAGCGCGGTTTTCCCGTAGGTCGGCACCGTTGCGCACCGTGGGGTAGCGGCGATGGCCCATGGTGCCTTCCCAAACAAGGTGGTTGAACTTCGCGGAGTCGAGGTGATCTTCGACCGAGAAGTCCATGCCGCGTGTGCGGGCCGCCCACCACGCAGCCGTGTGCAGCGGTTTCAGCTGCGCGTCGGCGTTGGCGGCGTACCTGGAAGGATCGATCGGCAGGGTGGTGTTTTTGAGGTAGGCCGAAGGAATCGCCGTGAACGTGTAGGTTGGGAGGCTCGGGTCAAAGGCATTCGCCATGGGCACGGCGCTCGCGTCGTTCAGGTTGAGCGGCGCGATGCCAAGGATTTCTTCCATGGTGCGGAGCATGCTGACGGTGTTGTAGCGGGTGGAGTCGACAAAGCCGTGCTTGACATAGGGGCCCACGATAAACGCGGTGCTGCGATGCGCGTTGACGTGGTCGCCGCCGTCCTGCGCGTCGTCCTCGATGACAAAGACGAGCGTGCTGCCGGCGTCCCTGCTTTTGGAAACGGTGTCGATGACGGAGGCAACGGCATAATCGTTGTCCGCGATCTGGAGCTCCGGCGTGTTGACGCCGTCGATCGCGGTGCTGAAGTTGCCGAAGTGATCGTGCATGATGCGGACCAGCGAAAGGTTGGGCAGGTTGCCGGCGGCTTCATACCCCTGGAACTCGCGGTTCCACTCGGTAAAGCGGAAGTAGTCGGGGAAGGTGTTGTCGAAGCCGCGGAAGTAAGGGTCTGTTAGAGGAGTAAGCACGGGATTGGTCGAATAAGCCACCCGCAGCTTGTCGGCGAAAGCGTTCGGGTCCGGTGGGATATTCAGCTTTGGCACGGAGGTCAGGTTGTAGCGAGCCAGGTCGAGGAAGAACCCGTAATCGCGCACGGAAAGACCGGCCTTGAGGGCGCCGTTCCACAGATAGCCCTGACCCTGCTCGCCATCGTCGGAGTCCGGGGCGGCGACGTTGCCGGTGCCGGGCAGCAAGTCGGGGTCGGGGTTGGTGAGCGGATCGGCGGCGACGCGGGCTTTGGTGTTGCCGATGCCGACGTTGAGGTTACGGTTGGTGCCTTCGGAGTCGTTGTTCGTGCCCCGGCCGGCGTAGTTGACCGGGATTTCCTTTTCAATCACGTCGGTGGTGCGAGCCGAGGTGGACCACGGCCAACCATCGCCGCTCACGTTGGAAACGTCGTAGAAGTTGTCGAAGTCGACAAAGTTACGGGCGATGTTGTGGAAGTTCGGCGTCACCGCGTCGGGGAACTGGGTGATGGAGGGGTCGCCGTTGCCGACTTCCAGGTCGCCGAGCACCTGGTCGTAGGTGCGGTTCTCCTTGATGATGTAGATCACGTGCTTGATCTTTTGCCGCAGAAAGGCCATGGTTTCGGCCTGCGCGGCGGTTTCGGTGCGCAGCAGGTTGTCGTTCGCGACCACGCGGGCGGTGAGGGTACCGAGTTCAGAGTCGGTGGGCACGGGCAGGGTTTGGAAGCCGGCCTTGGTGAGCTGGAAGGTGTACTGGTTGGCGGCGTCGGAGGCGACCGCAACGGCCGGGGTGGCGGGGATGTTGGCCGCGTTCAGCGGGTTGGGGCCGGTGTCGCTTTTGCCGTTGACGATATAGAGCAGCTTGCCGTCGGCGCTCACGCTTACCGAGTTGGGGTAAAAGCCGGTGGGGATGAGCCCCGCGACCACGCTGCTGCCCGGGCTGCTGAGCCGGACGACCGCGACTGCGTTTTCGCCGCCATTGGTGACGTAGAGCGTCTTCTCATCGGGCGAAAGCGTGAGGGAGTTGGGGTTCGCGCCCTTGTAGCCCTGCTTGTTGGCGAACACCGCGGCCGGGGCGGTCACGGGGATCTCATCAATGACCTGCTGGGTGTTGGTGTCGATCACGGCGATCGTGTCGCTGTTGTCCTGGGCGACGTAGAGCAGGGTTTGGGCCTTGTTCATCACCATCTTGTTGGGGTTGCCGGGCAGCTTGATGCGGGCCAGCACCCCATAGGCCGATATGTAGTCCACTTCGCGGTCACGGATGCTTGAAACATAAGCGACGTCGTTGCCCTTGAACTGGATCCAGAACGGATATTCGCCGCCCGGCGTACCGACAGCGACGGGGCCATTGACGGCTTTGCCGGGGCGCAGGTCGAGCTCTCCGCCGACTGCCCAGTAGCCGTTCGGCCTGGTCAGCACGGAAACGGTATCGTTCTCGTAATTGGCGACCAGCAGGCGGCTGCCGTCGGGCGAGATGGCGACGCCGGCGGCCTCGGGCTGGGTTGCAATACCGAGGCCGCCCGCGTTGGCCGTTGCTGCGTTTGCCCTGGCCAGGTGGCCCAGGGCGACGGTTTGCGTCAGCGACCAGGCGCCTGCTTTTTGCGAGAAGATGTGCACGTTGTCGGCGTTGCCGCCGGGGACAAAGAAGCTTTTTCCGTCCGGAGAGAAGACGATGCCGCTGTAGCTGTTGGTGATCGGGATGGCCTGCTTCTGGATCGGCGCCGCGCCTGAAATATCGAACACAAAGACCCACTCGGTCGAGTCGGTCGGGTTGGTTTTGCCGGCGTTGGGGCCGTCCGGATAGCTCTCGAGGTTGTAGCCGCTGGTGAGGATCAGCAGCGTTTTGCCGTCGGGGCTGACGGTCGTTGAAACTGCCTGGCCGACGGTATACCCGGGGTTGTCGGCGAGCCCGGGGTTCAGTTGCTCAAAGCGAGCGTCGCGCGGGGCCAGCGGGGTGATGCGCTGCCCGGTCGACAGGATTTGCGGCTGGCCGGAGTTGTTGCCGTTGGGCGTGCTTTGGGCCAGCAACGGAGCGGCGAAAACAGCAAGGACGCTGAGAGCGCTCGCGAAACCTGGGCGGGGGAAGCTGGGGTTCATACGGTATCTCCTGAGATTCTGAGCTCTGGGGGGGACTCGCCTGCGCTCTTGAAGGAGTTGGGGTGCGGACAGAGCATGAGCTTGCGAGAGGACGGCCGCAGCGCGGAAGCCCCCAGGTCCTTGTTGTCTCACCTCACCTATAAGTGTTAGGTTGCAGTTCGGTAAATATGCCGTGAATGCTTTCTGCCACAGCTTGCGAGTTTTCGTGAGCACCCAAGAGCTGCGCGGCTGTGCTCACAAAGTTTTTGAAAGGACCCGCCGCATGCCCATCCGTTTTGTCTTGATGGCCGGTTTACTTGCCTCCTGCTGCGCGGTCTCGGCGCAAACGGTGCTCACCCTCGACAACGGACAAGCCAGGGCGAAGAGCAGCCCGATGCTGTACGGACTGATGACAGAGGAGATCAACTACTCCTACGACGGCGGTATCTATGCGGAACTGTTACGCAACCGCATCCCCCGGGCGGGCTTCGACGGAACGGGGTACTGGGCGATCACCCTCCAGGGGACAGCGCAGGCGCATGTATCGCTCGAAGCGGCGGACGGACCCAGCGCGGCGATTCACAGCAGCCTCAAGCTCGACGTTGCGTCAGCCAGTGCAGCGAGCCCGGCAGGGGTGGAGAATGAAGGCTACTGGGGCATTCCGCTGCGCCCAAATACCAGGTACAAGGCTTCCTTTTATGCGAAGACGAGCCGGCCCGGCGCGCTTGTGACCGTGACCCTGCTGGACGACCGCACGGGCGCACCGATCGTCCAAAAAGCGGTGTCGGGCCTCGGCAAGGAGTGGAAGCAGTTTTCCACCGAGCTCACCACCCCGGCGGACCTCCAGGCCGGTTCGCGGCACCATATGGTTTATTCCGTGACGGAGCCCGGAACCTTCCAGATCACGCTGGCTTCGCTTTTTCCGCCGACTTACCACGACCGTCCCAACGGCAACCGGATCGACCTGATGGAAAAGCTGGCTGCCATGCACCCGGCGTTTCTGCGCCTGCCCGGCGGCAACTACCTGGAAGGGGACGAGATTGCGGATCGCTACCCATGGAAGCAGACGATTGGGCCCCTGGTTGACCGGCCAACGCACCCGAGTCCCTGGGGTTACCGCTCGTCGGACGGTTTGGGCTTTTTGGAGTTCCTGGAGTGGTGCGAGGACCTGCGGATCGAACCCGTGCTGGGGGTTTATGCCGGCTACTCGTTGAAAGGGGCCCACGTGGAGCCCGGCCCGGCGCTTGAACCTTTCGTCCAGAATGCCCTGGACGAGATTGAGTATGTGACCGGCGGCGCGGACACCCGCTGGGGCGCGGAGCGAGTGAAGGACGGCCACCCGGCACCGTTTCCGCTGCACTACGTGGAGATCGGCAATGAAGACTGGTTCGACAAATCCGGCTCCTACGACGGGCGCTACGGGCAGTTTTACGACGCGATCAAGGCCCGGTACCCGAAGCTGCAGCTGATTGCGACCACGGCGGTGAAGGGACACCCGGTCGAGATACTGGATGAGCACTATTACCGCTCGACCGACGAGATGTACACCGATGCGGACCACTACGACAAGACACCGCGCGAAGGGCAAAAGATCTTCGTCGGCGAGTGGGCCACACGCGAAGGGGAGCCGACGCCCGACTTCGGGGCCGCCCTGGCGGACGCCGCCTGGATGACGGGCATGGAACGCAATTCCGACGTGGTGATCCTGTCGAGCTACGCGCCGCTGCTGACCAATCTGAACCCGAGCGGCGCTCAATGGGACACGAATTTGATCGGCTATGACACGCTGAAGAGCTACGGGTCGCCCAGCTACTGGGTCCAGGCGATGTTTGCCGGCCATCGCGGCGATGAAATCCTAAGCGCCGGACTGAGCGGCTCGCCGGTACGGCTGTTTCAATCCGTGACCCGCGACAGCAAAACCGGGACGCTTTATCTCAAGCTGGTGAATGCGACGACCGACCCGGCACCGGTCGCGATCCGCATCAAAGGCGGCAAGCCCGCAACTCGTGGCCGTTGGATCACGCTCAGCGCCCCATCGACCGAGTCGACGAATTCCCTCTCTGACCCGGACCGCATTGTGCCCGAGGAGCACGTATGGGCACCGGCCGGCAACGCCTTGGGGGTGGTGCTTGCACCTTTGTCGATCAACGTATTGGAGCTGCAAGGGCCTTGAAGCTGTTTGAAGCCATTTGACTGGAGACACCTATGCGATTTCGCCTTGCCCTTCTGCTTTTATGCCCCGCTCTGCTTGCTCCTGCGCAGGGGGTGCCGCCCACCGCTTCCAGCCTTGTTTCGCCCGCGCTTAGCCAGCTTCGCGCCGCACTCGGCTCCGTGAAAGTGGAAAAATGGAAGGCGCCGGGACCGGTGCGTCAGAACGCGAGCGCCAACATGGGCTCGATCGTACGGGACCTGGACGGGACCTTGCCCGCGCTGCTGGCAACGGCGGACGGGGCGCCGGGCATGGTGTCAAAGAGCCTGCCGGTGTTTCGCAACCTGGATGCGCTGTATGACGTGCTGCTGCGGGTGGTGGAGTCGGCGGACCTGGCCGCGCCGGACGACCAGACGCAAAATCTGAATCGCGCGCTGGGGTCGCTTGAGGACGCGCGGCGCGCCCTGGGCGACAGCCTGGAGGCCGCCGCGGTGAGAACGGAAGGGCAGGTGAGCGGCTTGGAGGCCCAGCTACACGCGCCGGCAGCACCGGTGAGGTCTTCCGTGGTGAATGACGGGGGGAACGACGGAGGAAAAGCGGCAGCCCTGGCGGTGCACAAGCGCAAACCGGCGAAGCCCGCAGCCCCGCCGCAACAGCCTTAGCGGGAACCTTGAAGCGGTCCGCGGTGTCCATTCTTGAAGCAGCGATCCGCAATCCATTTCTGTCCGGGCTTGTTTTCGGCCTGGATTGGACAAGGCTCGGCTGCTAAGGTGGAGGAACTGTTGGTGGGCGCTGGAGCGGCATTGGGCAACCTGGCAAATGCGATCGGGGGAGTTCGGCCTGAAGAGGCAACGATCCTGCTGGAGCTCAAGGCCGGCTCGGAGGAGGCGTTCGCCTCTTTAATCGCCCAATATCACGGCCCTATCTACAACCTGGTGGCGCGCACGGTTCGCAACCCCGCGGACGCGCCCGACCTGACCCAGGAAATCTTTATCAAGGTGTTTCGGGGCATCGGCTCGTTCAAGGGTGACTCAAGCCTGCGGACCTGGATGTACCGGATCGCGATTCATGAGGCGTCGAACCAGCAGCGCTGGTGGCGGCGCCACCGGGAGCGCGAGGTAGCGCTCGATGCCGAGATCGGCGGCCCCGGCGAGGATGGGGGACTGTCGCTGCTGGAAACGCTGGCCGACGCTGGGGAGTCGCCGTTTGACGCGGCCGTGCAGGCCGAGTTGCGGACCCGGGTGGAAGGGGCGTTGCGCGAAGTGCCGGAGCCGTATCGCACGGCGGTGGTGTTGCGCGATATCGACGGGTTTGCGTATGAGGAGATTGCCGAGATCCTGAACGTGCAACTGGGCACGGTGAAGTCGCGGCTGATGCGTGGGCGCGCACGGTTAAAGGCGCAGTTGGCGCCGCTCACGGCATCCCTTGCGGCACCGGCGGTAGCGGCTCCGGGGCCGCCACCCGCACGTGCGTTGGAACTCGGCCCGTCTGCAAAAGGGGGCTCGCGCCGATGATCCTGCTTTGCTCGGAGGTCGAAAAACAGTTTTCAGCGTACCTGGACGGAACGTTATCGGGCGTGGTGATGGCCGACGTGGTGGAACACCTGCGCCACTGCAAAGCTTGCACGCGAGATTTCGCGCAGTGGCGCGGCACGCTGGCAGCGCTGGCCGCGTTGCGTCCGGCGAAGCCCCCGGCGGATCTTCAACTGCGGCTGCGCGTGGCTATCTCTCAAGAAAAGGCCCGTACTGTGGGAACGTGGCTGGAGCG
>CAXTYP010000088.1:0-9070 GCA_964248435.1 uncultured Acidobacteriaceae bacterium
CCGAGTACCAGCGCTCCGTCGTCGCGCTCCACCTCGCCTACGGAGACCAGCCATGAGCGCCCTCACGACCCCGCCTCACCCCACCAGTCCCCGGCACCCATTCCCCCTCCCGCCTGCTGCCTTCACCGCCATCCTTGCCGCCACTCTCGTTTTGGGCTGCGCTGGTTGCCATGCGGGCTCGGGCGGCAGCTCCGGCGGCAGCAACAGCTCAAAACAGCCTTCCGGCAACGCGGGCTCGGGCAGCGCCGGCCCCGGCGCATCCTCCGCAGACACCAAGCAAGCCCAGGGCACCGTCCTCGTCCCGCTCGATCAACAACGCACTGCCGGCATCCGCGTCGTCGCGCTCGAACCCACCACCGTCCCACGCACCCTGTCGGTTCCGGGCCAGGTCGGCATGGACGAGCAGCGCACAGCGCACATCGCGCCCTACTCCGACGGCCGCGTCGTCGACGTACTCCGCAATGCCGGCGACCACGTGCGCCGCGGTGAAGCCCTCGCCCATCTCCACTCCCATTCCGTGCACGAAACCGTCGGCACCCTCGCGATGAACTTTGCCAATCTCAACCGCGCCCAAGCTGCCCTCACCTACGCGCAGGCGAAACGCGAACGCTACGCTCACCTTTTCGCCATCCAGGCAGCCTCGCTCGAGCAGCAGCAGGCAAGCCAGAACGAGCTTTTGCAGGCGCAAACCGACGTCAAAAACGCCGCGGCCGCCGTCACCATGGAGCGCGAACACCTTGGCGACCTCCTGCAGATCCCGCCCGAGTCCATCACTCCCGCCAACCTCTACTCCTTTGAGCTCGTGCCCATCGAGTCACCCATCAGCGGCACGATTATCACCCGCTCCGTCACCCCCGGCATGGTGCTCACGACCGGGCAGGAAGCCTACACCGTCGCCAACCTCGACGAGGTTTGGGTCACCGCCTCCGTCAACCCGTCCGACCTCGATCACCTGCGGGTCGGTCAGCGGGTCAACGTCCGCACCGATGCCTGGCCCAACGAAACCTTCGCCGGCACCGTGACCCTGCTCGGCAGCACGCTTGATCCCGCCACCCGCACCCTCCAGGTGCGCGTTGCCGTTCCCAACCGCGCCGGCAAGCTGCGCCCACTCATGTTTGCGACCGCCGTTATCGACGAGGCCGCCGCCGGTAGCCGCTCCTCCCTCTTTATCCCGGAAGACGCCATCCAGGAGATCAACGGCGTGCCGTCAACCTTTATTACCGTCGACGGCACGCACTTTTCCCCTCGCGCTCTTCAAACCGCACCGCCCGTCGCAGGGCAGGTTGAAGTCACGGGCGGCCTCCGCCCCGGCGAACACGTCGCCGTCGCCGGCGCCTTTGTGCTCAAATCCGCCCTGCTCAAAAGCACCCTCGACTCGGAGTAGCCAATCCCCATGCGCGGCATCCTCAACTTCTTCCTTTCCAACCGCTGGCTGGTTCTCGTCATCACGGTGCTGCTGGTCGCCGGCGGCGCCGTGGTGCTCACATCCTTGCCTGTTGAAGCCTTTCCCGACCTCACCAACAACCAGGTCGTGGTGTCCGCGCAGGCTCCCGGCATGTCGCCTGTTGAGGTGGAACAACTCGTCACCTTTCCGCTTGAAACAAACCTCCTCGGCCTCCCGCACCTCCAGGTCGTGCGCTCCACCTCCAAGCTCGAGCTCACCATGCTCACCGTCATCTTCGACGACAGCATTGACCTTTACCGAGCGCGGCAGCTGGTCGCCGAACGGCTCAACCAGGTCCAGGGCAGCCTTCCCCCCGGGGTCAACGCGGTTATGGGCCCCATGTCCACCGCCTTCGGCGAAATCTTTCAGTACACCGTCCAGTCCCCCACTCTTTCGCTCATGCAGCTCAAAACCCTGCATGACTGGGTCATCCGTTACAGCCTGCTCACCGTGCCCGAGGTTTCGGAGATCAACTCCTGGGGCGGCGACACCAAGCAATACTCCGTTGTCGTCGACCCCACACGCCTGCGCGAGTACAACCTCACTCTCCACGACCTCCTCATGGCGGTTGAAACCAACAACGCCAACTTCGGCGGCTCCTATATTGAGCACGCGCAGCAAACCTACACCGTGCGCGGCCTGGGCCGGGCCGAGTCGCTTGCCGACCTCGGCAGCATCGTGGTCGCGACCCGCAACGGCACCCCGGTGCTGGTGCGCGACCTCGCCACGCTTGAAACCCTGCCGCTGATCCGCCACGGGGCCGTCCTCCACGACGGCGAAGGTGAAACCGTTTCCGGCATGGTCATCGCGCTGCGCGGGGCGAACGGCAACAAGGTCATCGAGCAGGTCAAGGCCAAGATCGCCGCCATGCGCCTGCCTGGCAATGCCCGCATCATCCCCTTCTACGACCAGTCCAACGTCATCAACGCGTCCATCCACACCGTTCGCGACAACCTGCTCGAGGCCGCCGTTCTGGTCATCGTGATCCTCCTGCTTTTCCTCGGCGACTGGCGCGCCGCCCTGATCGTCGCCTGCACCATCCCGCTTTCGCTCCTGTTTGCTTTCCTCGGCATGGCCACCTTCGGCATCTCCGCCAACCTCATGAGCCTCGGCGCCATCGACTTCGGCACCATCGTCGACGGGGCCGTGGTCATGGTCGAAAACTGCATGCACCGGCTCGCCAACGAGAGCGACGGAAACCCCACAAACGAAGACCAGCCCGGCCCCGCCCAGCGCGGAAACGGCCCAGCAAACCAGCAACCAAATCTCCTCGCGGTCATTCGCGACGCTTCGGGCGAAGTCGCCCGGCCCATTACCTTCGGCGTCCTCATCATCCTGTCCGTCTACATCCCCGTGCTCACGCTCCAAGGCCTCGCCGGACGCATGTTCCGCCCCATGGCCGTCACCGTCATGTCCGCCCTCACCGGCTCCCTTTTGCTCGCATTGTTTGTAGTTCCGACCGTCTGCTCCGTCGCCCTTCGCCGCAAGGCTCTTGAGAACGAACCGCACCCAACGCATCGGGGCTGGTGGACCCGCCTGCCCTTTCTGCATCGCCATAGCGCGCCCACCCAGCATCCACTCAGCAACAACAATCATGCCCTTCAACAACAGCAGCCCGGCGTAGACGGGCGGAGCGCCGCCACCAACTCCCGCAGCCGCGCGGCAGCCTCGGCGCAAAGCGCCGAAATTGCCTCCACGACCAGTGGAGCGGCCAGTGGGGGTTGGTTTGGGAGGTTAAAGGCGAGGTATGTGCGCTCGCTCGACCGCGCCCAGCGTCATCCCTTTCTGATTGTCTCGACCGCCGCCGTGCTGGTCGTGCTGGCCCTCGGCTCGCTCTTCTTTATCGGCACCGAGTTCATGCCCACCCTTGACGAAGGCTCGCTCGTCATCACCTCGAAAAAACTCCCCGGCATTTCGCTCACCGAATCCATCCGCATCCAGGAGCAGATCGATCGCGTCATCCGTTCCTTCCCCGAAGTCTCCACCGTTGTCGCCAAAATGGGCCGCCCCGACCTCGCCACCGAGGCCATGGGCGTGTACGAGACCGACGCTTACGTCAACTTCTACCCGTCAAGCACCTGGCGCCAACAGTTCAACACGAAGCAAAAGCTGTCCAGCGGGCTTGAAGAAGCGCTCAACAAGATTCCCGGCGTCAACTACGAATTCACCCAACCCATGGAAATGCGCATGGACGAGACCATCACCGGCACCCGCGGCGACGCGGCGCTCAAAATCTTCGGCAACGATCTAGGCACCCTCGAACAGCTCGGCAACCAAGCCCTCGGCATCATCTCCTCGATTCACGGCGCATCGCAGCCGCAGCTGGAGCACATTGAAGGCGCAGCCAACCTCGAAATCAGGATCGACCGCGCCGAAGCCGCGCGCTACGGCCTCAATGTTTCCGACATCCAGGAGGTCATCGAATCGCTCATCGGCAGCCGCCAGATCTCCGAAATGGTCGTCGGCGAAGAGCGGTTCCCCATCGCCGTACGCCTGCCCCCCGCCATGCGCAACAACCTCGACGGCATCTACAGCCTCACGCTTCATGCCCCATCCGGCGAGCTCGTCCGGCTCGACCAGGTTTCCACCATCCGTCGCGTTTCCGGCCCGATTCTTATTAACCGTGAAAACGCGCACCGCCGCATCGTTGTTTCCACAAACGTCGAAGGCCGCGACCTCGGCTCCTTTGTCAAGGAAGCCCAGCATAAAATCGAAGCGCAACTCGCCCTGCCTGCCGGCTACTCCGTCGAGTGGGGTGGCCAGTATCAGAACGAGAAAGAAGCGCAGGCCCGCCTCGCGCTCGCCCTGCCGCTCTCGCTCCTGCTCATCTGCGGCCTGCTTTACGCCACCTTCCAAAACCTGCGCCAAACCCTGCTCATCCTGCTGATCGTGCCGCTGGCTCTGGTCGGCGGCGTGGCCGCGCTCTGGCTGCGTGGCATCAACCTCAACCTGTCGGCTTCCATCGGCTTTATCGCCTTGTTCGGCGTTGCCGTGCTCAACGGGATCGTCATGGTGTCGCACATCAACAACCTGCGTGAGCGCGGCTTCAGCATAGCCCGCGCGGTGCGGCAGGGCGCATCCGATCGCCTTCGCCCGGTGCTCATCACCGCGACGGTGGCCTCGCTCGGCTTTGTTCCCATGGCGCTCGCTACCTCGCGCGGCGCCGAGGTCCAGCGCCCCCTGGCAACGGTTGTGATCGGCGGGCTCATCACCGCTACCCTGCTCACGCTTTATGTGCTGCCTGTGCTTTATGAGCCGTTCAGCCGCCACCTGCCCTTTGGACCCGCACCCAGCACTCCGCAGCCCGAAGCCAGCCGCGAAGAAGTACACGCCTGAGATCCATGCCCGGCCCCAAGACAAAAAAAGGCGCCGCTCCCTCGGCGGCGCCGTTCACAAAACCTGTTTGGCCCCCCTTGGGGCGGCTCTTACGCCGCGTTCACACCCATCGGTTGCGCCAGGCCTTCATGCGTAAGCTCTGCGGCAGCCGCCAGCGGCAGCTCCGTCACTGCTGCCTCATTGACCGCGACCGCATTGCCGTAGGTTTCTTCAGGCAAACGGAACAGCACCCGCCTGACTGCCTCGACCCCCTGCATAAATGCGTGATCCTGGTTGGAAATCTCGTATCGCCAGGCTCCAAACCGGCCCCGGCTGTAGAGCTCAGCCGCTTCCAGCTCCGGCTGGATACTCCCCAGCAGCGCATCCCGCCCCAGAAACGGCACCGGGTAGCCATGCTCGATCGTGTACTCCCAGCTTGAAACCGTTTCCCTTCCCGACCGGCCCAGCAGCCCCATCCCGCGCAGGCTCTGCTCCACCTCGCTCCGCAGCAGGGCGGCAGGGCGCGCCGGCTCTCCGGCCTGCTCGCTCACCTCGCACAGCATGGAATAACAACCCTCCGGCCCGTTGCCCCGGCTCACCGTCATCGGAAAATTCATGCGCCAGAACGGCACGTCCTCGTCCGTCACCTGGCACGAGTGCAGGCCACGGTAGCGCTCCGGCAGCTCGCCCCGCACCCCAAACCCAAACAGCCTGGACCGTGCCTTGATCAGCCCTTCCGCCTTGCCCTGCAGCTCCGGGCGGTCTTCCACCATCCTCAACAAAACATCAAGGGGCATCGTCGAGATCATCTGCTCCCACGCCACCGTTTCGCCCGTGCTCAGCAGCGCCGTTTTCCCCGACAGCGAAACCGAAACCACGCGCGTTCCCAGCATCACCTTTTCGGCCGGCAGCTTCGCCGCCACTGCTTCCCAAATTGCCCCTGAGCCGCCCTCCGCCGGGTACGTCACCCGCGTTTCCGGCGTCCACCCCGGGTCATCCTCGCCCAGCAGCAGGTTGCGCACCGTGCGCCGCAGCTCCATGTCGGCCACGTTGCGCGTCGACGAACCCGACCGGTGCCGCACCCATACATCCGTCAGCTTGTCCGGTCCGTGCGCCCACTGCTTCCGGTTCAACGGACCCATCAGCAGCCCCGTCAGGTAAGGGCCAAACCGTCCCAGGAGATACGTCCCGAGATCGCCTTCGGGCTGCTCCCCCGCTTCTTCCGTGCCCCCATGCAGCCGGTGCCGGGCCACGCTCGCGATAGCGCAAACCAGCTTCCAAAGCGGCAGCCGCTGCAGGTTCCGCTGCGCCGGGTAGGGAAGAAAACTCTTGCCTACCTGCACTCCCCGCTGCGGCACCGACGACGCCCAGCCCAGCGGGAGCTCACGCAGCAGGTCTCCAAAGCGCTCGTAGTGCTTGTGCGGAAACAACACATGCCCGCCGAAGTCAAACGTGAACCCTTCAGCCGTGGTCCGCGAAGAAGCCCAGCCGCCCGGCCGGCTCCCGCCATCCACCAGCAGAAAGTCATCCGCCCCGCCGGGACCGTTTTCCGTCATCTCCAGCGCCGCACCCAAACCGCAGGGCCCGGCACCCACTATCAGCACCTTGAGCCGCTTCATTAAGTGACGCTCCATGCGGAACGGCCCGGTTTCAGAACTGGTTCATGATCCACTGCCGGCAGCGGCAGATCGTGGTGAGCTGTGGCTACCTCCACCATGAGTTGCAGATCCATCCGTACCGGCGAAAACGCCTCGCATACCCCGTGGTAGTGCGGCCACGCCCGGTGCCGCCCCACCGACTCTGCCCACTCCACCGTTCGCACCCGCTCCCGCTGGGAAGCATGCGCAAGCAGGCTTCGCACCTTTAAGTCCCACGCCCGTGCGATATCTACCTTCAGCGAGGCCGCGAACTGAAGCGTCGAGGGCCCTTCATAAAACAGGATGCTCGGGTATCGCCGCGCTGCCGAAACCAGCGAATCACTCAGCACCCGGTGATCCGAGTGCGAATCAGTCGGCGCATGCGTCAACAGCAGGTCCGGCTGGTGCAGCTCCAGCTTCGCTTCCAGCGATTCCACCGTTTCGCGCCCGCTCATGGATCCGTCCGGCAGATGGGCGAAATCGAGTTGCACGTCCAACAAGGCCGCCGACACCCGCTCCTCATCCAGGCGCAATTGCGGGTCACCGCCCAGCTCCCCGTCTGTCATCGTTAAAAAGGTCACGTTCCAGCCTGATCGCCGCAACAACACAGAAAATCCGGCCGCGCCCAACGCGCAGTCATCTGGATGGGCCCCGATCACAAGTGCTTTCTTCGGTTTAGTCATCGCCTGGGTTACTCTCCTACCATCGATTCGAAAGCGGCTTTCAGCTACCGCTTTTCACCCTTCGCTAGCTGCTCTATCGGCAGTTTCCCTCCCCACATGAGCCTTGTTTTCCTCAGCGTGGTTTGGTTCCTTCATAGATAAGCTGATTTGTCGATGCAAAGCTAAAAACGTCACAGCACATTGGTAAGCAAATGCACGGTTACTGTGCAATGTTTGCCAGAAAGCACTCTCCGAAGCGTTCTTTGCCGTGTAAGGGATACCGTTTCACGCGCTTTGGACACTCTTTCCCAGCACTCTTTGCGCAGTTCACCTCGCCGGGTCTGCTCGGTCCTGCTTGGATCTTTCTGCTTCATACACCTGCTCCCATGGCTGCTTCCTTGTATCTTCGCCGCCGCAAACGCAACAAAGGCACCGCCATATGACGGTGCCTTTTTTCACCCATTTTCAGCCCTACCCTACAAGCGCCCCAGCGCCACGGGCAGGTGGTCTCGCGGCCGCTCCTTCTACCAGCCGATGCCAAACGCCATGTGCTGCGCCTTGAACGACACCACTGTTGAGCTGTACCCGTCGAAGTCGTCATACGGAAAGCCGTACGCCAGCCCACCTACACTATGGTTGTGCCAAAACTGTGCATAGTAGTTGGCCGGCGCAGCCAGGTAGTAGTCCGCCGGGTTTGCCCACTGCGACGGGTTCTGCACGATGTGCCGGTTCAGCGTCGCGCATAACGCCGTTTCGATGCCGCTCTCCACTCCCCTGCGCGGATCCGTGTTCGCAAGGTTGCCGTAACTATCCGTCCCAAAAACCCCGTCGCACGCCACCACGTTCTCGGTCGTCGGCTCCCCGACCGGGTAGCTGGCCCCGGCCGCTCCGGCCACGGGGTTGATCTCTGTAAAAACAAAGTTCGCCCCCTGCACCTTACCGGTAAAGCTTCGGCTGCCCAGCGTTACGGAAAGACTGTTAGTCGTGTAGTAAGTCCAGACCGCGCTGATATAGCTGTCGAAGTAACTCGCATTCGGCTGCCCCGGCACAAACGTGCTCTTGTCCGGCGACGGAATCCGCAGGTTCGAAACCCCGCTCAGATGAAAGGCAGCCGGCGTCTGCGCCGCATACTCCGCGTCGATATTAGCGATCGACTCGTTGATGCCCGTCTGCCCATGGCCCGAAGTCACGCCGCCCAGCGTAATGCCGTTCGCGCCGTCCCATACATCAAGCAGCAGCGGCAGGCCGAAATAGTCCACCTGCGTCGTATTGATGTAGATGTTATTGGTTCCATCCGCATTCAGCCCCGACGTGTACTCATACCAGTCATAGTGCGTGTTGATGTTCGGGTCCGACGAGTTTTGCGGATTCGGTCCCGCGTAGCCATGAATGCCGTTACTCCCCGCCGGCGTCACGGCCATGTACATCGGGTGTCCCAGCGAGATGTAAATGCGCCCCGAGCCCGGCGGCAGTTTCAACTGCGTGCTCTGCGCCAGGGTAAATCCATACGCCGGGTAGCTGTTGCCGTCCGGCCCCGTCAGGTGATTGCTCGCCGTGTTATCGGCAGTCGCCGCCGCGTGTCGCGTGCCGTCATAGTTGATCCAAACCAGCGCCCCGTTATTCGTCGGGTCGCTCCCAATCGCTTCCACGTAGACCTGCTTGTTGGCCCAAACCCCGCTGGTGTTGTTGTTCAGGTCCGTGATAAGAAAACCCGGCGACAGCGCCGTCGAAGGATTCACGGTACTCACAGTCAACACCGCTGCCGTCGAAGGGCTAGACGCTCCGGCCCCGTTTAAAGCCACCGCGGTAAACTTCGCGCCGCTGTCTGTTGCAATCGTGCCCGGCGTCGTATAGGTTGCGCCCGTTGCTCCAGCAATCGGCTTTCCGTTCTTGCTCCATTGATAGGTCAAGTGCCCCACGCCGGTCGCCGCAACCGTGAAGCTCGCCGTCCTGCCCACCGTCGCCGTCGCTGCCGCCGGGTAGGTCGATCGTAAATTATTTGCGCCAGGGCC
>CAXTYP010000089.1:0-9038 GCA_964248435.1 uncultured Acidobacteriaceae bacterium
GCCCACCGCGCCGCCGCGGAAGCCGTTCCCGGCTACAGCGCCCGAGTAGCCGCCCGAGTAGCCGCCACGATAGGTGCTGCCATATCCACCCCCGTAGCCGTTATAGCCACCGCCGTAGCCGGCGCGACCGACATAGCCGCCGCGTCCGTAGCCACCGTAGTAACCATATCCATACCCGGCGCGACCGTAGCCGTAGCCCCAGGGCCGGCCATAATAGCCGTGGTACCAGGGCCCGGCACCAATAAACACCCCGCCCAAAAACCAGTCCGCGCCGTAATACCCGTAAGGCGCGCAGGCGTACGGAGCGTAGCTGTAGTAGCCGTAGGCACAAACCGGGGCCGCGTCGACATACTCATACGCGGGGTAACCGACCTCCGGGCCGATCCCGATGCCGACGGCCACCTGCGCCTCGGCAGGGCGAGCGGCGAGCGAAAGCGGCAGGGCAAGCAACGCCGAAAAACCAAGTACACGGAAAAAGCTTTTCATCTTAGATCTCCTCTTGCGCGGCAACCCCTTGCGTTCCGCGCTGCCTTCGCCCGTTCAAAGGGAGGCTGCCTGTTGAAACACGGCTTTCCCCTTCAAGTTGCGCGGCGGTTGTGAGCGGCCCGTTTCGGGGCAGCCGGGTGCGTTACTCTGCTTGCAGTCTCTTCTATGTTTGCCAAGGCACAACGGGTTCATTTCATCGGCATCGGCGGTATCGGCATGAGCGGTATCGCCGAAATCCTCCATACTCTCGGCTACGCTGTTTCCGGCTCCGACCTGCGCACCAGCCCGACCACGGAGCGGCTGCAAGGGCTCGGAGCGACCGTGTTTGAGGGCCATGCCGCCGCCAACGTCGCCGGGGCCGGCGTGGTCGTCGCCTCGTCTGCGATCGACGAAGGCAACCCCGAGATCGCCGAAGCCCGCCGCCGCAAAATCCCCGTCATCCAGCGCGCTGAAATGCTGGCCGAGCTGATGCGCCTGAAATACGGAATCGCCGTCGCCGGCATGCACGGTAAGACCACGACAACCTCCATGATCGCAAGCGTGCTCGGCGCGGGCGGGCTCGATCCGACGCTGGTAGTCGGCGGACGCGTCGATACTCTCGGCTCCAACGCCCGGCTCGGCACCTCACGGTACCTGGTGGCCGAGGCTGACGAGAGCGATCGCTCGTTTCTTAAGCTGTCGCCGATCCTGGCCGTGGTGACCAATCTCGATCGCGAGCACATGGACTGCTACCGCGACATGGCCGATGTGGAAGACGCTTTTGTCGAGTTCATGGACCGGGTGCCGTTTTATGGAGCCGTGGTGGCCTGCTGCGACAACCCGCGCCTGCTCGCCCTGCTGCCGCGTGTGCGCCGCCGGGTTTTTACCTATGGCACTAGTCCGCAGGCCGACTACATCGTCCGGAGCCTGCCGCTGCTCCCTGCCGAGCGCGCGGGCATGCCGGTGCGCTCGCGCTTCGACATCGCCGCCGACGGGCAGGTGCTGGGGCCCTTTGAACTGCTGGTGCCGGGTGCGCACAACGTCCTCAATGCAACCGCTGCGGTCGCAATCGCGCACCAGTTGGAGGTCGCCGAAGCCGACATCGTCGCCGGATTGCGACAGTTTCGGGGAGTCGACCGCCGTTTTCAGCACAAGGGCACCGTGCGCGGGGTGGCCGTGGTGGACGACTACGGGCACCATCCGACCGAGATCGAAGCCACGCTGAAAGCCGCGCACGACTGCGGCTACACCCGGGTCCACGTAGTTTTTCAGCCGCACCGCTACACGCGCACCCGCGACCTGCTCCCCGAGTTCGCCGGCGCATTCACCCGCGCGCACTCGGTCGAGGTCCTGGACATCTACGCCGCAAGCGAGCCGCCGATCCCGGGCATCGACAGCCCGGCCCTGGTCGCGGCTGCCGCTCACCCCGGCATGCGACACGCCGTGAGCTTCGCGGAGGCTGCCGGGCAGGTAGCCCAGCGCGCCGGGTCCGGCGACATCATCCTGACCCTCGGTGCCGGCAGTGTTTCCCAGGTGGCCAGTCTCATTCTGACGGCCCTGGGCGGGTCTGTCCCGGCCTGAACCTGAAGTTTCGCCACGCGCCACATTTCACTTGACCGCCCGGCTACCGCAAGCCTTACACTACCTCAGTAGCAAACCACCCGAGCTACGGGTGCAGTCGCTACTCGACCGCACCCGTAGGTTAGAGTGGACCTAGCCGAGAAGTTTACGGACGATGTCAACAACAACGTCCGCGATCTTCAAGGCAAGCAACACGCCGTTCCAAAGCTGGTCTCTTTGGGCGGACGGTTTCTGCACTGTCATGCGAGAAACCCCTTTCTACGAGTGAGCCCCCGTTCGCGCGGGGGCTTTTCTCGTTATGTGGCCGAGGGAAAGCGGTCCACTTGCGTCAGCCTATGGCAGAAGTGCCCCAAACAACGTCGGAAAGTGGCGCGGGGGTTACCAGCGTGGGTGCTTCCCACAATTTCGCCTAAAGAGGGTTAGGGAACCGCCAGCGCTCCGGGCTATAGTCAAGGTGGCGATTCTCACGGCCTGGCTCGGGGCGTGGCAAAACTGACAACATCGGCAAGCCGACACGAACCATCCTCTCGGTCCTCCACGCTTTTGGACGACGAGGATGAAGCCTTTCTGCGCCCTGCCCCTTCCGAGCGCAAGCAGCCTCGCGCATCCCGGCGCGTCCCCGACCTGGTTCCCAACTACGACCCGGCGCTGGACCCTGCCGGGGACGCTGAACCTTATCTCCGCACCCGCCGGCGCGTGCCGCCTCGCAAGGGCAGCCGGGTACGGTTGTTTCTGCTTCGCTCGCGGCCGGGCCGCATTCTGCTGGCTATAGCTTTGCTGCTTGTCCTCGGCACGCTTGCAGCCGGGCTGTGGGTGATTCGCTCCTTCTTACAGCACGATTCCCATTTCCGCATTGACTCTTCCGCCTCTATCGAGGCCACCGGCAACACCGAGCTGGGCCGCCCGGACCTGCTGCGCGTCTTCGGCTCGGACCTTGGCCGCAACATCTTCTTTGTCCCGCTCGCCCGGCGCGAAGCCGCGCTTGAGGCTGAGCCCTGGGTGCGCCACGCCACCGTCATGCGTCTGCTGCCCCACTCGCTCCGGGTGACCATCGAGGAGCGTACTCCCATCGCCTTTGTGCGCGTGGGTCATACCGTGGAACTGGCGGACCGCGAAGGGGTCCTGCTCCCGATGGCCCCGGCGACACTGGCCGCCCGGCACTACTCCTTTCCCGTCGTGGTGGGGCTCGACCCCGGCAGCCCGCCCGAGGCGCGTGCCGCTCGCATGCATGTGTATGAGCAGTTCGTCGCCGCGCTCGATGGCGGACCGGACAAGGTTTCATCGCAACTCAGCGAGGTCGATCTGCTCGACCCGGACGACGTCCGCGCGGTCGTCCCCGCGCAGGGCTCCGACATCCTGCTCCACTTCGGCAACAGCGACTACCTCCAGCGCTGGCGCTCGTACCAGCAGCATCTGCCCGAGTGGCGGCAGCAGTACCCCGGCCTGCGCGCGGTTGACCTGCGCTACGACCGCCAGGTGGTCTTAAAAATGGCAGACGCCGCCCAGGCCGACGAAGTCTCGGAGGAAAAGGCGCCCGCGGCGCAGGCCGGCGAAGCCGCGATCGCGCCGACCCACCGGCCGAATGCCGGTTCAAATACCCGGCCGGTGCACCATCCGGCCGCCTCCGTCCCAGCGAAGCTGGCTCCTGCCCCGTCGCACCACCTGCCGGCCCGTCCTGGAACCTGGTATACCCAGCGCCGCGGTCCCCATCACTCCGTACGCTGGGTGCCGCACTTTATCGCGCATGCCGGCAGGGTCGCCCAATGAAGCCAGGAACCGAGGAAGTGCTGGCCGTGCTCGACCTGGGCAGCGCCCAAACCCGCATGCTGGTCGCGGAAGTTCGGGAAGGCTCACTGCGCTACCGCGGTCACGGAGTGGCCCCGACCTCCGGCGTCCGCCGCGGCATCATCGCCGATCTCAAGCCGGCAACGGAAAGCATCAACCAGGCCTCCGTCGCCGCTGAGTCCGCTTCGCAAACGGTCATTGAACGGTGTTTCGCCGGTCTTGGTGGTCCCCATGTGCGCGGCGTGAACTCGCAGGGCGGCATCGCGCTCGGTTCCAAAATGCGCGAGATTACGCGCGAAGACGTGCGCGCCGCGGCCGACCGGGCCCGGGCCATCTCCTTACCTTCCGATCGCGAAGTGCTCCACCTCCTGCCGCGCCACTTCCTGCTCGACGAGGTGCCAGGCATCCATGACCCGGTCGGCATGGTCGGCCACCAACTGGAGGTCTCCCTGCACCTGCTCACCGGCTCGGCCTCGGCCCACCAAAGCCTGGTGACCTGTGCAAACAAGGCCGGGCTCGAAGTCACGGAGACGGTCTATGAAGCCTTGGCAGCCGCCGAAAGCTCGCTCAGTGCCGACGAGCGCGAGCTGGGCTGCTGCCTGATCGATATTGGCGCCGGATCGACCGAGCTGATCGTCTACTTTGAGGGCGCGGTGGTTTACACGGCTGTTGTTCCGGTCGGCGGTGACCATTTCACCAACGACCTGGCCGTGGGCCAGCACCTCGGCATTCCCGAAGCGGAGTATCTGAAACGCGAATACGGCCATGCTGTTGTGACCGCGGTTTCGCAGGGCAGCGAGATCGAGTGGCAAGGAGATGAGGCAAGCGCACCGCGCGGCAGCATCCGGCAGCGAGCCCTGGCGGAGATTCTTGAGCCACGCGCCCGTGAGTTGTTTTCGCTGATCCGCGAAACCCTGCGTACCGGCGCGGTGCTGGAAGCCCTGGGCTCGGGCTGCGTGCTGGTGGGCGGCGGTGCCCGCCTGGCCGGCATGCTTGACACCGCAGAAAGCATCCTCCGGGTCCCCGCGCGTCTTGGCGCGCCGGTGCCCTTGTCGCGCATGCCCGGCGAGCTGCAACAGCCGGAGTACGCGGTGCTGATCGGCCTGATGCTGTACGCGCACCGCACCGGCCTGGCCCGTGCGCAGGGGGAAGGGTCGCTGCGGGCCAAGCTCCGCTCCATGTTTGCCGGAAGTATCTAAAGCAGGAAACATCGAGAACTCGATGATCCCAGAACGCGAATCCAGGTATCCAACACGCGGAAGCCGTGTGATGGCTGACAATGAAACAGGTGGCAACCCAGGGGGAACACAGGGCATGAACGGTGGAGAAGAGATGCGGATCCAGTACCACGATGAGATTCAGACCGGCGCCAAGATCAAGGTCATCGGCGTGGGCGGCGGCGGCGGCAACGCGGTCAATCGCATGATCGCGGCGCGGGTCGAAGGCGTTGAGTTTATCGTGGCCAACACCGACGTGCAGGCTCTCCAGCTTTCTTCGGCGCCGGTCAAGCTGCAGCTTGGCGTCAAGCTGACCAGCGGCCTGGGCGCAGGCGCCAACCCCGACATGGGACGCCGTGCCGCACTGGAAGACTCCGAGAAGATCATCGAAGCGCTGGAAGGCGCGGACATGGTCTTTGTCACCGCCGGCATGGGCGGTGGCACCGGCACCGGCGCGGCCCCCGTTATTGCTTCGCTCGCGAGTGAAATGGGCGCGCTCACCGTCGCCGTAATTACCCGGCCCTTCGGCTTCGAAGGCAAACGCCGCATGGCCCAGGCCGAGCGCGGCATGCAGGAACTGCTCGACTCCGTCGACACCATGATCGTCATCCCCAACGAAAAGCTGCTCGCCGTCGCGCAGGATGCAGGCTTTTTCGAGTCGTTCCGCGTCGCCGACGACGTGCTCCGGCAGGGGGTACAGGGCATCTCCGACATCATCACCATCCCTGGCATCATCAACCGCGACTTTGCCGACGTAAAAACCACCATGGCCGGCATGGGCTATGCCGTCATGGGCACGGCGCAGCGCTCCGGCGAGAACCGCGCCATTGCCGCCGCGCAGGCCGCCATGGCGTCTCCCCTGCTCGAGGACGGCGCGATCGACGGCGCCCGCGGCATCCTGATCAACATCTCCGGCTCATCCTCGCTCAAGCTGTCCGAGGTCAATGCCGCCTCTACCCTGATCCAGAGCGCCGCGCACGAAGACGCCAACATCATCTTCGGGGCGGTGCTCGACGAAACCATGGGCGACGACGTCAAAATCACCGTCATCGCGACCGGCTTTCGCCAGAGCGGTCCTGAAAAGCGCAACGGCCTGGCTTCCGCTGCAGTGGCAGCGCCTAAGGTTTCCATCCCGCCCCCAGCCCCGGCCGGCAAGCCGCGCTTTGCAAGCGAGTTTGAAAACGAAGCGCCGGCCGCCCCGCGCCACGACGCCCTTCTTGCCGAGCAGGAGATCTTTCTGCCTCGCTCGCCATCCGAGGACCCATTCTTTACTGAGGTACGGGCCGAGCCCACCAAGACCTCACCTCCCGGGCACTCCTTCTTTACCGACGCTCCCGATCTTCACAGCAGCCTCCCGGGCGAAGACCAGCTGGAGATTCCGGCCTTTCTTCGACGCGGAGGTAACTAGCGGAGCACACTTTCCCGTCCGAAACGGAAAAGCTTTGCTAGAGTGAGTGCATCGTCCATCGCATGCCAACGCTCTAATGCCAATCGGCAATCACGCTTGCCGATTCGCATTGCTGTGAAGGTATTGCGTCTTGGTTCCACCTACTTACGTGCCGGCGCGAAAGCCGGGAACCCGGCGGGTCCGCCCGCTCCGGGAGTGAAAGTGACCCGCATGCGACGGTTTTTGCACTTTTTTGCTGTTTGGATGTTTTTGCTGCTGCCCCTGAGCAGCTTTGCCACGGCTAGCACACGCCACCACCACGCGCGTTCCAGCCGCGTGCAGGAAAGCCCTCGTGGCCGTCGTCAACTGGCTTCGCTGTCGCACTCGCACCGGGTGGCTGGACGCGGTGCTCGCTACGTCGCGGCGACCCATACCACCACTCGTCTGGTCCGGGGCCGCCACGGACGCTTGCGTCGCGTGTCGGTTCGCCGCCACTACGGCGAGGTGTTTACCGCTGACTCCTTCACCACGCAGGACATCGGGCAGGGTGACATCACCACGGGCGAAAACCCGGTCGTGCGCCAGGCCGCCATTGATGCTCTGGGCAACATGTACGGCACCGTCGTTGCCATCAATCCTGACAATGGCCGCATTCTCGCCATGGTCAACCAGAAGCTCGCGCTTTCAAGCGGTGCCGAGCCCTGCTCCACTATCAAGGTTTCAGTCGCGCTCGCGGCCTTGTCCGAGGGCATCATCACCAAGGACACGCCCGTCAACCTGGGCGGCCACTACTCTCTCGACCTGACAACCGCGCTCGCAAAGTCCGTCAACCCCTACTTCGAGGTGCTGGGCCGACGTCTCGGTTTTGACCGCGTCCGCCACTATGCAAACCAGTTCGGCCTGGGCGAGCTGGCCGGCTACGACATTCCCAACGAGCAGCTCGGGGTCTACCCGTCGCAACCGCTGCCCGACTCCAAGGGCGGCGTGGGCCGCATGTGCTCCTTCGGCGAGGGCGTTTCCATGACGCCCCTGCAGCTGGGAGCGCTGGTTTCGGCCATCGCCAACGGCGGCACCCTCTTCTACCTGCAGCACCCCACCACCACCCAGGCCATCGCGAGCTTCCAGCCGCGTATCAAGCGCACCCTCAACATCAAGAACCTGATTCCCGAGATCGAGCCCGGCATGGCCGGTGCCGTCGGCTGGGGCACGGCCCGTTCGCTCAAGGCGTCCTTCAACCAGTTCCCGGTGATGGGCAAAACCGGCACCTGCTCAAACGACGGCACACGCTTTGGCTGGTTCGCGAGCTTTGCCGACACGCAGCAGTACGGCCGCATCGTAACGGTCATCTTTTTGGAAGGCGGCCGCGCCACCTTTGGTCCCAAGGCCGCCGAGCTGACCGGCTACTTCTACAAAAACCTGTGGGACCGTTCGTATTTCGCGTCGCGCGAAGCCAGCGGCCTGCCGGTTCCGGGCAGCTCTCCACGCTAAGCCTCTCGATGCCGGTCATCGGTAGGCTCACAAGAGCGGCCATTCTCATCACTGGCCAAACCAAGTCGTAAAAGGCCGCCTGCCGTGGTAGGGTGCTGTAATCTTCAGACAAAAACGCCGTCTACAACCGTAGACGGCGTTTTTGTGTCTACGTGCCCATGAAGGTTTTGACCGCAGCCGAGATGCGCGAGGCCGACCGGCTGACCGCGGCCCACTACGGCGTCTCCCTGACGGCACTGATGACCCACGCCGGGGACGCGGTCGCCCGCTTTGTTCTGCGTCAGTTTCCCAAGGCGCAATCCATCGTCGTACTGTGCGGCAAGGGCAATAACGGCGGCGACGGATGGATGGCCGCGGCCAGGCTTGCCGAGGCTGGCCGAGTGCCGCACGTGCTGCTGCTGGGCCGTCGCGATGAGCTGGAAGGCGATCCCCTGGCCATGTTTGAGCGCGGCCAGCCGCGCGTCGCATATACGGAGATTCTCGACGAGTCCGACCTCCATCGCCCGGCGGTCGCCCGGCTTTTCGTGGGGGCGGACCTGATCCTGGACGCGATGGTCGGCACCGGTTTCAAGCCGCCGCTGCGTGGAGTTGCCGCCGCCCTCCGCGACCTCCTCCAGCCCATGCCGACCCCGGTGCTCGCGGTCGATCTGCCGTCCGGATGGGACGCCGACTCGCTCGAGTACGAACAGCCCGGGGCGGTTCGCGCCGATGCCGTGATCACCTTTACCGCGCCCAAGCTGGCCCATGCCTTCGGCAACCTGACCGGCTCGGCGACCAAACCTATCGTGATCGCCGAGATCGGCTCGCCCGACGAGGCCATTGTGTCGGCGCAGAATCTGCGCTGGACCGGCTCGGCCAAGCGCATCACGGAGATCCCGCGCCGCGCCGATGACAACAAGGGCCGCCACGGGCACGTCCTGCTGCTGGCCGGCAGCCACGGCAAGGCCGGTGCGCCGTCCAGGGCCTCGCTCGCCGCCTTGCGCGGCGGGGCGGGGCTGGTCACGGCTGCCGTGCCCCAGTCTATCCTCAACACCGTCGCGCTGATCGCGCCGGAGCTGATGACCACCCCCCTGCCGGAGGATGCCGCCGGCGACCTCGACACGAGCTTTTTTGGG
>CAXTYP010000090.1:0-9029 GCA_964248435.1 uncultured Acidobacteriaceae bacterium
GGCATTGCCGTGGGTCATGTCTGGTCGATCAGCAACAGCCTCAGCAACAATGCCCGCTACGGGGTCACCCGTCTGGGCAGCGCCCGGCGCGGCACCGGCAGTCTTCCTTACACAAACTTTTCAGTCATCAGCCCGCTTACGGCGACGACCACGACTTCCATTTACGCCGTCACAACGAATAACTTCGCGGACGATGTGAGTTATACGAAAGGCCGACACACGATTGGGCTCGGTGCGAATATCTACCTGATTATCAATGGTCAGTACTTCGACGCACCGGTCGTACCAGTCTCGAATGTGAGCCCGAACCTGCTGGCGACAGCTGCTATCGCAAACCAGGGCGGCAGTCTGGACCCCGGTGCGTTCGGCTGCGCGGATTGCGCCACGGTATCGACTTCGGGGTCGAACAACTACAACCAGGCCGTCATTGCCAACGTGGGAGCGATCGAGACTGCGACCTCAGGGACAGAGTACAAAGTCCAAAATATTACGTTGGTTCCGAGTGCATCGGGTGTGATCCCCACTCACACATACCGCAACCTCGAGCAAGAGTACTATGCGCAGGACCAGTGGAAAGCTACTCCTCAACTTACGCTGACCTATGGATTGCGCTATGTGTATCTTGGGGTGCCGTATGAGCGCAGCGGCCAGCAGATTGCACCCGCGGTGTCGTTGAACGAGTTCCTGAACAACCGGGCAGCCGCCGCGGCGGCCGGAACGGCCTACGACACGCGAGTGGCTTTCCGAGCGTCCGGTTCGGCGAATGGACAACCGAACTTTTGGACTCCGCAGAAATTGAACTTTGCACCCCGCGTGGCGTTTGCTTACTCGTCCAAGGACGCGAAAACATCGGTGCGCGGCGGATTCGCGCTGGCCTTCGATCATTTCGGTGCGGGCGTCATCGACTCCTACCAATCGAACACGCAGTCGTTGTTTTCTCTCTCGCAGACCAACCTGCAGACCTATACGGACATCAACTCGAATCCACGCTTTGCAGGCTACCGTGATGTGCCGTCAGTGTCGGGTGGAACCGGGGCATTGCAGCTGCCTTATACGCCGGCAGACAGCGCATTTACGTTCGACTACAGCATCAACGACAAGCAGAAAACACCGTATGGCGAGACCTTCAACGTAACGGTCCAGCACCAGTTTGCGCGCGACCTGAACTTCACGGCTTCTTACGTGGGACGGCTGGGGCGGCACCTTATCCAGAACCTGGATGTTGCCATGCCGACCAACTTTACCGACTCTGCGAGCGGACAGACTTACTTTCAGGCTGCCACGGCTTACGACAAGATGGTGGATGCGGGTGTAGACCCGGCAACGGTGCCGGACAGCGGATACTTCCACAATGTATTTCCCAATTTCAGCTTTGGCGGATACAAAGGCGCGCAGGCTTACTATGCATTGTTCGCGGCCAATCGCGGCAACGAAACCAACGCCTTGTTCGACGCGGATACTGATCCGACGGCTTCGCCGGGTGGCCAGAGCTATCGCTTCTTCTTTCCGCAGACCTCGTCGATCTATGCACAGTCGACCACGGGCGTGAGCAGCTATAACTCGCTCCAGCTATCCATCCACCAGGCGCTGCGCTATGGACTCGAATACGACCTGAACTATACGTATGCAAAGTCGCTCGATGAGGGGTCTTCGCCAGAGCGTAACGGAATCAGCGGCAGCACGATCATCAATGCATTCTCGCCGCACCAGTGGTACGCGCCGTCGGACTTCGATGTAAGGCATAACATCACAGCGGATTACACGGCCCCCCTGCCTTTTGGACACGGGGCGCCGTTTCTGAATAGTGGGGGATTGCTGGACCGGATCTTCGGAGGGTTTCAGCTCAACGGGCTCGTACACTACAGCACTGGTTTTCCTTACAGTGCGGTGGCCCGCGGCAACTGGGGTACGAACTTCGCGTTTAACAGCAACATGGTGCAGACCGGCAGGATAACAACCGGCGGCCACCATTACGACAAGGTCCTGCAGCAGGAAACTTCGCTCAAAGGCATCAGTTCGGCCCAGGCGCTGTCAAACCTGCGGTTTGCCTATGTAGGTGAAAGCGGGGAGCGAAACAACTTCCGGTCGGATGGCTACTTGTCGGTCGATGACGGGCTTGCCAAGTCCTTTCATACCTTCCGCGAGCAGAAGCTGCGTCTGTCGGTGGAAGTATTCAACGTGATCAATACCAACCGGTTCGCCACGGTGCAGACCGATGGAACGAACAGCAACTTCGGTGCTTATGTGAACGCAACGAGCGGCTTCCAGGACTCCTCCGCACAGACTGGGACTAATTCCCTGCTGGTGCAGCCGCGGCAGATGCAGTTTTCCGGGAAGTATATCTTCTAAACGGAATGATGCCGAGAGTAGAGGAGCCAGGCCTTTACTCTCGGGTCGAGATGACGTCCTTTGTAACCCGAACTAGTCCTGCATGAGATAAGCGCGCCAGCCGCCAAACTGGGTGATCTCAGTCGAAGCTCCGACGGCGTAGTGTTCGCACAGAAAACCCTTGACGACCTGGCCCGTTTCGAGGCGAATGTTGCCAATGGAGAGCGGTTGCGGGATCAAGGCAAGGAAGCTGCCGACCGCTTCGATCGGCACATCCCAGACTTCGACCTCAATGCCGGGGCCCTGGAAGCCCGGCTCGTACACGAGTCCGGGTTTCTGCGGAGTGGTGTTCGCGAGCGCGTAGAAGCGGTACTCGGGCGCGGTGCGAGTCAGATTTAGAAAAGTCGCGCCGCGCTCTGTCAGCTGCCGGTTGAGCGGCTGGCCTGACAGGTGCGCGCCGACCACGACGATCTCAAGATGCGTAATGGAGCGTGCGGAGGCCGCGAGTGGCGGCGTCGCGGCCAGCAGGCGATCGCCTGCGGCGATGGTTTTGTTGAGCGCGCGATGGAGCCAGTCGCCCAATTGCAGCAGGGCAAGGTCGGTGCCTGCGGGTGCGACCAGCGATGCGCCGAAGGGAAGCCCGTCTGGTTTAAGGCCTGCGGGCACGGCGATGGCCGCAAGGTCGAGCAGGTTAACGAAGTTTGTATAGCGACCGAGGCGGTTGTTGAGCTCGACCGGGTCGGTGGCGATCTCGGAATGCGTGTAAGTGCGCGGCACGGTCGGTAACAGCAGGAGATCGATCTCGTCCCACACGGGCGTAGTGGCCCGGCGCAGGCTTTCAAGCTTGTAAGCCGCGCGAAAGGCATCAGCGGCGGAGTAGCGATCAGCCCCGGCGATGATGGCGTGAACGGTGGGGTCCATATCGGCCGCGTGATCGTGGAGGAAGGACTCGAGAACAGCCAGCCGTTCGGCGACCCACGGTCCAGAGTAGAGCAGGTCGGCGGCCGCGCGAAACGGCGTGAAATCGACGAAGATTTTCTCTCCGCCGAATGCTTCGAGCGCGGCAACGGCCTGCGCATAGCCGGACGCTGAAGCTTCGTCGCCGAAGAATTCGAGTTGATCCTCCTGCGGAACCCCGAACAGAAAACCATGACTGGTCCCGAAGGCGTCCGTGGTGGAGTCCAGGTTTCGCGAGTAAGGGTCGGCCGCGTCGAAGCCGCGAGCGACGTTAAAGACGACCGCAGCATCAGCGCAGGTTTCAGCAAAGATCGACACGCAGTCAAGCGTGCGACAAGCAGGAACCACGCCCGTGGTCGATAGCAGCCCGGGAGTGGGCTTCAGGCCGACGATGCCGTTGAGCGCTGCGGGAACGCGACCGGAGCCTGCGGTGTCTGTCCCGAGCGCGAACGAAACAAGACCCTGCGCGACGGCAACGGCAGAGCCGGAGCTTGAGCCTCCGGAGATGTGGTCGGGGCTGAAGACGCTGGAGCAGGCGCCGTACGGAGTGCGCGTGCCGACCAGCCCGGTCGCGAACTGGTCGAGGTTGGTCTTGCCGATCAGGACGGCCCCGGCGGCCTGGAGGCGCTCGACCACGGTCGCCGAACGATCGGGAGTGTAGGCAAAAGCCGGGCATCCGGCGGTGGTGGGCAGCCCGGCTACATCGATGTTGTCCTTGACGGCAAACGGGATGCCGTACAGCGGCTGCTGGTCGAAGCCGGCGGCCTCCAACTCGCGGGCGCGAGCCATGGCCTGCTCACGCGGCACCAGGGCGATCCAGATAGGAGCAAGCGTCCCGGCCTCCATCCGCGTATACAGCGCTTCGACCATGGCCGACGGGGTCAGGCTTCCGTCGCGATACCCCGCGTGCACGGCTGAAATGTTCATCCGCGATTCCCTTCTAGCTGGTGCGCAGAATGACCAGCGGCTGGCCGGCGTTGACGAGCGTTCCCGGTTTGGCGAGCACGGCTTCCACGATGCCGTCGGCAGTGGCGCTGACAACAAGCTCGGTTTTCATGGCATCGAGGATCGCAAGCTTGTCGCCCTCCAGCACCCGGTCACCCACGGCGACGCTGACCTGAAACACGCTTGCTGTCGTTGGTGCGCCAATGGCCTCACAGCCCTCTGGAACCTGTGCCACGGTTTGCGTGTCTTCGGGCTCAGGCTCTTCGGCCGGCAAAGGCTTGAGCAGCTTCCAGCGCTCGCGCTCCGCGTTGAAAGCTGCTTTCTGCACGGTGCGAAAGCGCTCGGTCTCGGCCTCGATGGAGGCGAGAAAACTGTTGTACTCGCGAAGGCTGAACTCAGTTTCTTCAATGCGAACGGGGTACTTGCCGTGTGGAAAGGCCGCGCGGGCGCGCAGCAACTCTTCACCGGAGACGGGAAAAAAGCGGATCTGGTCGAAAAAGCGCAGCGACCACGGATGGCCGGGCGAAAAAACCGGCGTGGTTTTGTAGGTGTTCCAAACCTGGATGGTTCGGCCGACGAGTTGGTAGCCGCCGGGCCCCTCCATGCCATAGATACACAGGTACGCGCCGCCGATGCCGACCGCGTTTTCCGGCGTCCAGGTGCGTGCGGGGTTGTACTTGGTGGTGACAAGGCGATGGCGCGGATCGATGGGCGTAGCCAGTGGCGCGCCCAGGTACACGTCACCCAGGCCGAGCACGAGGTAGCTGGCGTCAAAGACCGTGCGGTACACGTCGTAGATCGACGCGAGGCCGTTGATGCGGCGAATGAACTCGATATTGCTGGGGCACCAGGGGGCATCGGGCCGCACGGCTTGCATGTATTTTGCTTGCGCCAGCTGCGCGGCGGGGTCGTCCCAGGAGAGCGGCAGGTGCACGATTCGCGAAGGCACCGTGATGTCGGCGAGGTCGGGCAGATTCGCTTCGAGACTGTCCAGGGTCTCGATCAGTTCAGCTCGCGGCAGCACACGGTTGTCATAGTGGATGTGCAGGGAGCGAACGCCGGGCGTGATGTCGACGATGCCGCTAAGGTCTGCGTCACGCAGAGCGGTTTCGAGCAGGTGGACACGAAAGCGGAGCGTGAGGTCGAGCCGGTTTTCGCCGAGCTCGACCAGCAGGTATTTGTCACCGTCGGCACGGTAGGTGACAGATGGAGTTCGAGGCTCGCGCCGGATCACGGAGGGCTCCTGCCTGGAGGCTGCAGCAAGCGCCGGCAAGGGCCCGGTGAGCTCAGCGAGGAACTGTTCCTGCGCGACTTCAAGAGCTTCGGCATCAGCCAAAGCCAGCCGCTGGAAGCGAACCGTATCGCCGGCCTTGAGCTGTCCGAGCTTCCACAGCTCTGCCTGCACAACAACGGCTGGGCACACAAAACCGCCCAGGGACGGACCGTCAGGACCGAGCAGGATCGGCATATCACCGGTGAAGTCAATGGCGCCGACGGCGTAGGCGTTGTCGTGGATGTTAGAGGGGTGCAGCCCGGCCTCACCACCATCGGCACGAGCCCAGGCGGGCTTGGGGCCCACGAGCCGGACGCCCGTGCGATCACTCTGGTAGTGCACTTTCCAGTCCGTCGCGAAGAGCATGTCGATGTCGGCTTCGGTGAAAAAGTCAGGCGCGGTGTGCGGGCCAAAGAGTACCCCGATTTGCCAGGCGCGCTGGTATACGGGCTGCTGGCCGGCGGCAAGGCTGTGCATGGGCGCCGGCGTGTCAGCTGCCAGCACGTGGAGCACGTCGCCGGCCACCAGCGCGCGACCGGCATGGCCGCCGAATTTCCCGAGCATGAACGTGGAGCGGCTCCCGAGGTATGGCGCGATATCCAGTCCGCCGCGCACGGCCAGGTAAGCGCGAACGCCGCCGCCGCGCACCGAGCCGAGCTTCAGTGTGCTGCCACTCTTCACCTCGAGCGTGGTCCAGCGCGGGATCGGTTCCCCGTTCAGCTTCGCGTCCATATCGGCACCCGTGAGCGCGATCACGGCGTCCGAGTGGAAGCGGATGCGACCGCCTAGGGTCGTCATCTCGAGCGCTGCGGCGTCGGCCGGGTTGCCGGTGAGCCGGTTTGCAAGCCGAAACGCAAGTGCGTCCATGGGCCCCGAGGGTGGCACCCCGACGTGCCAGTAGCCGAGCCGGCCGGGGCTGTCCTGCACGGTCATCTGCGGACCGCTTTCAAGAATTTCGATCGCGTGGCGCGTAAACACAAACTGACCCAGAAAGGCAGTGGTCACTGTTCCCTGCTCGAAAGCGGGCGTGTGCGCGACGGCGCGCAGGTAAGGGAGATTTGTCTCCGTTCCATAAAGTTCGGTTGCGGCCAGCGCGGCCTGCAGCTTGTGCACAGCATCGGCGCGATCGGTGCCGGTCACGATGATCTTAGCGATCATTGGATCGTAGAACGGGGTCACAAGACTGCCGGATTCTACCCAGGTTTCGATACGCGCGAGATCTGAAGGAAGCTTCACATGCGACAGCAGGCCAGGTGTGGGCTGGAAATTCTTTGAGGGGTCTTCCGCGTAGAGCCGGGCCTCGATGGAGCAGCCGCACAGTGCGACGGGAGCCAGGGGCGGCAGCACCCCGGCGGCTTGCTCAATCATCCACCGAACCAGGTCGATGGCGGTGACCTGCTCGGTCACGCCGTGCTCTACCTGGAGACGCGTGTTGACTTCAAGGAAGTAAAACTGTGTCCGATCTTCGTCGTAAATGAACTCGACCGTGCCTGCATTCGCATATGCGACAGACCGGCCGAGCAGAACGGCGGCTCCCAGCATGGCTTCGCGCGTCGAGGATGCGAGGTTGGGAGCAGGTGTTTCTTCCAGCACTTTTTGGTGGCGACGCTGCGCGGAGCAGTCGCGCTCGCCCAGCGCAATCACCTCGCCACGGCCGTCGCCGAAGATCTGGACTTCGATGTGGCGGGCACGGGCGACAAACTTTTCAAGGTACAGCCCGCTATCGCCGAAGTTGCTCCCGCTCAAGCGCATGGCTGGCTCCCAGGCTTCCAGCAATGCCCCTGCATCCGGGCAGACCCGCATGCCGATGCCACCGCCACCGCCGGAACTCTTCAGCATGACCGGGTAGCCGAGCGTTTGCGCCACCGCCAGCGCCGCTTCGCTGGTCGCGAGAACACCTGTGCCGGGCAGGATCGGCACACCCGCTCCCTGTGCGAGTGCGCGGGCTGTGTGCTTCAGCGCGAAGGCTTCTATGTGTTGGGGCCGGGGACCGATGAAGCGAATGCCGGCAGCTTCGCAGGCGCGTGCAAAGGCGACATTCTCACTCAGAAAGCCATAGCCTGGGTGAATCGCCTCCGCACCGGTGGCCTTGGCAGCTTCCAGTACCTTGTCGACCGCCAGGTAGCTTTCAGAGGCCGGTGCACCGCCCAGCAGCACGGACTCATCGGCCTCCAGCACGTGAAGCGAGTGGACGTCGGCTTCCGAATAAACAGCGACAGACGCGATACCCATGGCGCGCAGGGTTCTCAGGATGCGGCAGGCGATGGCACCGCGATTAGCAACAAGAACCTTAGAAAACATGCGGCTCCCAGATGAGGATCTCAATTGGCGTGGGGTTGTAACCATTGCAGGGATTGTTGAGCTGCGGGCAGTTGCTGATGACCATCAGCGTGTCCATTTCGGCGCGCAACTCAACATATTTGCCGGGTTCGGAAATGCCGTCTTCGAACGTGAGCTTACCTTCAGGTGTAACGGGTACGTTCATAAAGAAGTTGATGTTGCTGGTCAAGTCGCGCTTGCCCAGTCCCTTTCCCCAGGCAAGCGCGCCTTTCAGAAACGAGTCGCGGCAGCTGTGCATCCATCGTTTGTCGAGGCTGTAGCGCACCATGTTGCTTTCCGCGGCGCATGCGCCGCCGAGCGTGTCGTGCCGGCCGCAGGTGTCAGCCGTGATGGTCAACAACACGTTTCCTCCGGTCGAACGCAGCGGTGAACCGGTTGTGAGATAGATGTTGCCCTGCGCGCGAATCGTGCCTTGTGCGCTGTAGCGGTCGCCGTAATCGGCGGCATTGAAGAAGAGCGTATCGACCGCCTGGTTGCCCCTGAGGTCGACGATGCGGACGTGTTCACCACGACGAATTTCATGCAAAAACGGATCGCCGGCCTTGACGGTGTGTCGCGACCGGGCAGTGGCCGGGTCAAGCGGGCTGGGAGTGAATGCCACGTTGCGGCCTCCTACAACTTATAGAAAGTAACGTTCGGTCAGGATGTGTGCGCGGGTGTTCTCCGGCCTAAATATGAAGCATTCGTCAAGTTCTTCGGGTGCGGCGACGCGGCGGATCGCGAGCTCGACGGGTTGGGGCGCGTACACGGGTGAGGGATCGAGCGGATGTTGGCAGGTATTGAGCAGAACAAGGGTGTTCATCTCTGCGCGCAGCTCCACAAAACTGCCTGGCGACGAGTGATGCGGCACGTAGGCCATCGTGCCATCGCCGTCTACCTGTACCTTGCTGAAGAAATTGATGGTCGCCTGGAGGTCGCGCTCCCCCAGGCCATATTTGGCGAGTTCGACGACAAAGCCATCGCGGGCGTTTCGATGCCAGTCGTTGCGGTGGTCCTGGTAGTCGGCAACGCCGTACTTTGCCGCGACGAGTGCCGCGTCCGAGTAGCCGGCCAGCGGGTCGTGCCAGCCGAGCGAGTCCGCTGTAATCGAGCACAGGATGCGGCCCATGTCGGACAGCAGCACGTGCCCTTGCGCCAGCTTCGCGGTGTGCTGGGCCTTGAGTGTGTCGGGCAGGTTGAAGCGTTC
>CAXTYP010000091.1:0-8912 GCA_964248435.1 uncultured Acidobacteriaceae bacterium
GGTCGGGGGGGGGGTTGGGGGGCGGAGCGGGCGGCGGTGGCTCCGGTGGCAGCGGCTTGGGTGGCAGCGGATCGGGCGGCGGAACAGGCGGCAGCGGCTTTGGCGGCAGCGGCTCGGGCGGCGGCAACGGTCCATTTCCGGGCGGCTTCGGATAGCCTCAATAAACTTGCCCCGACACGAGAAAAGCCCACCCGCTCGGGTGGGCTTTTCCTTTCCATGCCAGGTCTACACGCTAAAGGAGGAGCCGCAGCCGCATGTGCTTTTGACCGTCGGGTTCTCGAACTTAAAGCCGGCCGCCTCCAGCGTTTCCACGTAATCCACCACGCAGCCATTCAGGTACATCATCGACGTCGCATCGACGAAGACCTTCATTCCGTCGAAGTGTAGCACCTTGTCCATCATGCCCGCCTGGTTCTCAAACGACATCGAGTACTGAAAGCCGGAGCAGCCTCCGCCCACCACGCCAATACGAAGGCCGGACGGAAGCGGGTCCTGGGTCGCCATGATTTCCCGCACCTTGGCGGCGGCGGCAGGCGTCAATGTCACCGCGGTCGGGGTCTTGAACTCTGTTGCTTCCGGTGTCGCTGTTGCAGTCGCCATGTGGGTATCTCCTTGGGTCAAGAAAACTGTATCTCTCTTATCCTACCGCAGCGCGCAGTCACCAGCAGGCACTCCCAAGAATGCTCGCGACTTTCGACAGCTCCGCGCCTCCGAACTTGCAGGGCGGCTGTTAACGAGCGACAAGCCGGGGTGCGATCCGGCGGTACTCGGCTCGGGTGACCAGGCCTTGCCGTTCGAGCTCGGCAGGGTCTCGATACGGTTGACCACCAACGATCCGCGCGGCAATCGCCTGGTCAATGCCGGGAAGCCGCTGGAGTTCTCTGGCTGATGCGTGATTTATGTCCACGGCATCGCGCCCCGGAGACCCGGCCTTTGATCCCGGTTTTGATCCCTCTCCTGATCCAAGGAGCGGTCCGTCCTTCGCCGCGCCGTCTCGCCAGCCCTCCCGTGCCCCGGCCACAATATCCCGCGTTTCGCGCCCGGCCGCGGACAAGGCTTGACGGGCTTCCCTGCCGGCCTGCTTGACGTCGTGATGGACCTGCGCGGCGTCTTCCGCTGCCTGCCGTCGCAAGCGCTGATCCGGCGTCTCGACTGGACGGCTTTGACACCCGAGAAGGCAAAGCAGGGCCGCGGCCAGAAAGCTAGCTGCCCGCATGGAGCCGTTCGGCTTTGCCATGGCTTTCCACCCGGATGTGAATGTTGCGGTCCCGCATGAAGAAACTACCCGCATCCTGCATTCCCCATTGGACATATGGAACATCAAAGGTGCTCGTCAGTACCACGTCTTCGCCATGGGTCACCGCCAGGACATCGACCGTCAAAGGGTGGTCTCCGCCATGGATGTTGAAGGAGCCTTGCAGCTTGAAGTGGTGCTCACCGTCCGTGTCCGGCAGCGCTCCCGACACCTTTTCAGGATGAAAAAAGATGCCGGGATATTTCTGGCTTTCCAGGGTCCGGTTCCTGATCCTTGCATCGAGCTTCGCATCGTTGCTCTTTTCAGACTCCGCGTCCACCAGGATTTCGCCCTGGGCCACGCCACTGCCCGGGTCGATCGCAAACACGCCGCCCTTGAGCTGAAAGGTTCCGTGAACCCGGTGCAAAGAGCCCGCGAAAAACTGTACGGACGTGCGACCCGGGTCCAGGTGGATTGAGACCGTGCCTGACGGCAGCTGACCGGCGTCTTTTTTGGCTGCGGAACCTTGCGGGGCCTGGGCCGTACCCGGCATAACGGCAAAGCTCACGGCGAGCGCAGCGGTGAAGACACATGCTTGCAGTTTGGAAGTCAATGGGCTCTCTTTGAGGTATTGCTTAGACACTTTGGCGACGTTAGCACGAAACGCAAGCTCAGGTTTTCAAGTGGCGACCGCCTGCGGCAGCAAGGCCCGCTCCGCCGACTCCACGGTTTGCGCCATCAGTGTCGCGATCGTCATCGGGCCGACTCCCCCGGGCACAGGGGTGTAAGCGAGAGCGCGCTGCAGCAGCGCCGGCGAGAGTTCCACATCGCCAGTCCCCGGCGCGCCTCCTGCACCCGGATGATAGCCTGCATCGACAACAACCACCCCATCCGCAAGCCAGTCGGCGCGGATGAATTCGGGCTTTCCCAGGGCAGCAACGACGATCTCGGCATCCCGGAGATGCCGCTGGAGATCAACGGTGTAGCGGTGGCACAGCGTAACCGTGCAGTTCGCGTGATCGAGCATGGTGGCCATGGGCCGGCCGAGGATCGCGCTCCGGCCGACAACGGTCGCCCGCTTGCCGTGCAATGGGATTTCGTAACGGTGAAGCAGCCGCATGATGCCGGCCGGGGTCGCCGAGCCGAACGCAGGCTGCTTCATCGACATACGGCCAAAACCGAGGCTGGTGACACCGTCCACGTCCTTTTCCGGCGCAATCCGGTCAAAGCAGGTCCTCTCATGAATATGGGACGGGACTGGATGCTGCAGAAGAATTCCACGGACACGAGGGTCCCTGTTCAGTTCGTCGATGACCCCTAGCAGCTGCCGTTCCGTTGTGTTCGCGGGCAGCGCCAGCGGCATGGACTCCATGCCGACCCGGCGGCAGGCATTGCCTTTCATGCGCACATACGTGGCCGAAGCCGGATCTTCGCCGACAAGAATCGTTGCGAGCACGGGAGAGGCGCCGCCCGTGCTCTGTTGCAAGTGCTTTACCCTTGCCGCCAGCTCTGCTTCCAGCTCGCGGGCAACGGCCTTTCCGTCCAGCACCAATGCCGCCATGCCCTTTATCTTACCGGCTGCGGCCTGTTTTGACGGGCGCCATTCGGCAGGGGAAGACCCGGTCAGGAAGCGCGGGCGGCCGAGGAAACAAGGACCGGCTGGTGACGGATATCGGCTCCCTGTATCCAGAAAATCACGTCACTCGCGATATTGGCGGCGTGGTCCGCTATGCGCTCCAGGTTTCGCGAAATGATGATCCCATGCAGGTTCTGTTCCGCGACGGACGCGTCACTCGCGATACGGGCAATCAAACGCTCATGGGTCAGGCGGTTCAGGCGGTCGATCTCGTCATCCATCTCGATCACCGTGGTCGCAAGCCCGCAATCACCCTCCAGCAATGCCTGCAATGCACCCCGAATCATCGTGCGGGCGATATCGCGCATGCCGGCAATGTCGGCCGGCACTTCCACCTCGGGCAGACGCGCCAGCTCGTGGGTGCGCTCAGCGATACTCATGGCCTGGTCGCCGATCCGCTCCAGGTTGCCGTTGATCTTGATGACCGCCAGGATAAAGCGCAGGTCGATCGCCATGGGCTGCTCCTGTGCCAGCAGCTCATAGCTCATCTCATCCACTTCACGCTGCGCCATGTTGATGGCTGTCTCGTTTTCGCGAACATACTGACAGATTTGCTCGTCCCGGCCCAGGTAGGCCTCGACCGACGATTCGAGCGCCTGTTGCGACAAGGCTGCCATGGCCAGCAGCTTGTCTTTGAGCTGGGCCAATTGCTGATGAAAGTGAACGCGCGGCACGGCGGAAACCTCTTCAGCGAAAGGAGTGTGGAGACGGCTTCCATTTATTGTGCATGAAATACAGCACATTGAAAGTTACGAAAGTGTGACATCTTCAGTCGGTAAGCTCCCGCCGTTCGGGTTCCCGTCCCAGCCACGTCACAAATGACACATAAAGGGCGACCACCACGACCGAAACCGCCAGCACCGGGCCGAGCGAGTGGAAGCGCAGCGCCAGCCGGCTTTGAACGACGCTGATGCGCGAAGCCAGAAGATTGCCCAGTTGGTAGGCCAGACCGGGAAAAATGGCCCGAACGGGTCCGGGAGAAAGCTCGTTGAGGTAGGCCGGGACTACACCCCAGGCTCCCTGCACCATGAACAACAGCAAACAGGCGCCCGCCGCCAAGGCCCAAAGCGAGTGAGCAAAGGCATACAGCGGCACGCACGGAATGGCCAGAAGGGCGGCGGTCAGGATGGTGCGCTTGCGGCCCCAGCGCTCGGACAGCGAGCCGAAAACCACTCCGCCGGCGATGGCTCCAAGGTTGAGCGCAACCCCGATCAGCCCGGTCGCATGCGGCCCCGCGTGGCGGTCGCGGATGAGAAAGGTCGGGTACAGGTCCATGCTGCCGTGCGAGAACGCGTTGAAACCGGTCATCAGCAGCACGAGGAAAATAAAAATGCCGCCATGCCTGCGAAGACTGCGGATCCACTGAACGGGCTCACGGGAGGAGCGCGCACGTCCCAGCCAAACCGGCGACTCTTCGACGCGGCTGCCGATGTAGAAGGTAAGCAGCGCCGGCAGCGACCCAACGGCAAACAAGCCGCGCCAGCCCAGCGGAAAGCCGAAAGCGTGCAGGTGTGACAAGGGCAGAAACAAAACAGCAAAGGCCAGCGACGCCAACAAGGCCCCAAACGAGTAGCCTTGTTGCAGAATGCCTGAGTAAAAGCCCCGGCTCTGCGCAGGCAGGCTTTCAAAAGCCAGGGCCGCGCCGACCCCCCACTCGCCACCCATGGCCACACCAAATAAAGCCCGTAATACGAGCAGAACAGAAAGCGACGGCGCAAAGGCACACCCCAGCTGCAGGGCCGAGTAGCAGGCGATATTTAGCATCAGGGTCGGACGGCGCCCATAATGCTCTGCCATCGCACCGAACAGCAGCGCGCCAAGGGGGCGAAAGGCAAGGGTCAGAAACAAGGCATTGGTGACGGCCGGAATGCCCGCGTGGAACTCCGCCGCAATCGCCGGGATCGAGAAAACAAGGAGAAAGTAGTCGAAGCTGTCCAGGGTCCAGCCTAGAAAGCAGGCCGCAAAGGCATGGCGTTGTGCGGGGCGCAATGCGCGCCAGGCCGTCAACCCTTCACGAAATGCTTGCGGCATCGCGGCCTTCCATCCGGGTCGCGGCCGGACGCTTCCCTGCTCCGCCGCGGCTTGCCGGCGATGCTTCCAGTGTGCACGAGCCTTTCAGCAAGGCGCAACCTTTCCCCTTCTACCCCGGCATGCGGATGAGCGCGCAATTCGGCAAGGGTGGTCCGTGTGGGGGCGTGTCGCAATCCTCGACCGGCGATTTCAGGCAGGCTCTGCCTCGTTTTGAGACACACCTGGTGCATGCCCGGTTTGAGGTAGATACAGGGTTGAGCCTGCGGTGTAGAATGTCGAGAATTGTGCCGGTGTCCGTCCATCCGAGAGACACACGCTTCGCGCGCATCCCTTTCACGCAGGGATTCCGCCCGGGCAGTTTTGTTGGTCTTGCACTCTTTTCGGTGAAGGCGAGCTCGAGCCATGGTTTGGGAAGAACTTCGAAGCGCGGTCCGCTTTCCGATGCACCTGCCTGTGCTGTTGCTGGTGGACGGCCAAGAGGTGGAAGCCGTTACCGTGAACATTTCCCACAACGGCGTTTTGTTGCGGGCGCCGCAAACAGTCTCCGCCGATGCAGGACTGGAGTTTTTGCTGGAAGTGCCGAAAGAAGTAACACTGAATGACACAACCGCTGCGATCCACTGCGCCGGCCATGTCACTCGAAGCTACAGTGAAGATGGCAACTGCTACATCGCCGCGGTCATCGACGAGTACCGATTCCAGTAGGTAGCAGGAAAGGTCACAGGCAAGCCCTTGTCCAACCAACCCGACCTCATGAACACGCCCGGCAATGACAGGCAGCGACCCGCAAACGGGACGCAGGCTCCCGTCAGTCCGTCGCCAACTTACCCCAGGCCGGCAGCAAGCTATCCTGCAACTTCGCCCAGCAACACCATGGTGGCGCATCGCGAACACCCGGTCCGGGTCATCCTGGCTGACGCACAAGCGATCTTCCGCGTCGGTATCAGCAAGGTGTTCGCAGCCGAGCCCGATATCCACGTCATTGCCCAGGCGGACAGCCTGCCAAATCTCCGCTCCACCCTGAAACAGCACTCGGCCGATGTGCTGTTGCTGGATTGGAACATCCTGGGCGGCCATACGGAGTTTGTGCCGGAGTTGATCAAGGCCGGGCCTGCGCCGGTCAAGATGATTGTGCAGGGCGCGATCGCGGATGAAAATCGCATGATCGAGCTGTATCGCAACGGAGTGCGCGGCACTATCTCGCGCGCCATCTCTCCCGACCTCCTGCTGCGTTGTGTCCGCAAGGTCGCTTCGGGGGAAACCTGGATCGACAACCAGTCGTTGACCCTGCTGATCGACGCTTACCGGTTGCAAGCGACCCAAGGGCTGACGACTAAGGTAGCCCCCCGGCTTTCCCCGAAGGAGATCTCGATCATCACCTACATCAGCCAGGGAAAGCGCAACAAGGAGATTGCGCACCACATCGGCACCAGCGAGCAGGTGGTCAAGAACTACCTGCGAAAGATTTATGACAAGCTCGGTGTTTCGGACCGCCTGGAGTTGGCCCTCTACTCGCTCCATCATGATCTGCAAAGAACGGTGATTCCAGGCACAGGCCGAAGCACAGTCGCGGTGCCGCCGGCGACTCCACGTTCCACCGAGTATTAGGAGGCCACTGGCCCGGCTCCCTGGCCCGTGCTTCCAGCCAGGGCCTCGAGCAGGGCAGCCCGGTACGCGTCCGGCAAGGGCCTGCGTTCCAGGGCGCGACTGACAGCGACGTGCTTGGTTTCCCCATCCGCCAGCAGGGTGTCGACTCGAAACAGCTGATAGGAAAACACCACCACGGCTCCGCGAAGCGCCCGCACCAGGGTGACCAGGGTGAGCAGGTCGTCGTAATGCGCCGGCCGCCGGTACCGGCATGAAGCCTCCACTACAGGCAAGAGGCAGTTCTCTTCCACTTCCATGCGCCGGTACGAGTAGCCGAGAGAACGCATGAGCTCCACACGTCCTATCTCAAACCAGGAGAAATAGTTGCCGTGGTAGACCACGCCCATCTGGTCGGTCTCGGAGTAGCGCACACGAAGGCTGGTGGTGAACTTCATAAGGCAGTGTACCGAGGCGCGGTCCACCGGGCGGCAGAACCACCGGCCATGCGTGTACCTTGGGAGAAATGCTTGAGGAAATTTCAGAAACCACGACCCCATCTCGCATGGCCGGGGCAGCCGTGCCCGCAACGGCGCCCGTCCGACGGGGGCGTCAGGCACAGGCTGCGGTTGCCACACTTTTTCTCGTGAACGGAGCCGCCGTCGGTTCCTGGGTGCCTCATATCCCGGAGCGAACACGCGCGCTGCACCTGAATGTGGCTCAAC
Organism: uncultured Acidobacteriaceae bacterium; assembly: GCA_964248435.1. GTDB lineage: Bacteria > Acidobacteriota > Terriglobia > Terriglobales > Acidobacteriaceae > EB88. Next base: position 7,211 of record CAXTYP010000091.1, read on the forward strand.
TCGGGTCGGTGCTTCTGGCTGCCGGCATCGGTGCACTTTGCGCCATGCCGCTTTCTGCCCCCCTTGTGCGGCGCTATGGCTCAAAAAGCATTGCCCTCACGTCTGGCCTGGTTTTTCCCGCTTTGCTGACCATCGCCATCCTGCTGCCCTCCGTCCGGTTGTTGGTGGGGTTCTTGTTTCTGACCGGGTTCGCCGCTTCTACCATGGACGTTTCCATGAACACGCACGGCGTCCTGCTGGAAAAAGTCTTCCAGAAAAGAATGGTTTCGTTCTTCCATGCCGTTTTCAGTGTCGGCTGTTTTGCCGGCGCCGGCATTCAAAGCGTCCTGATGTCTCAGCATGTGCCGGACAAGTACCTGGTTCCCAGTTTCGGCATTTGCTTGCTGGCGCTTGTGGTTGCATCCTCGCCCTTTTTGCTCCCCCAGGCCACGGAACAGGCACAGCACACGGACGAGCACGACGCGGCCCCTGCCGGGCCTGTGCGCCACGGCTGGCGCGCCTTGTTACCCGCTCGCCTGCCGCACCCGCGCCTGCTGCTGCTCGGTACCCTTTGCTTTTCAGCCATGGTGTGCGAGGGGGCGATGGGCGATTGGAGCGCGCTGCTGCTGCGAGTGGTCCATCACCTGCCGAGTGGTGCGGCCGGCTATGGCTACACGTGTTTCGCCGGATTTATGGTACTGGGCCGCTTCCTCGGGGATAACCTGGTGGCGCGCATCGGCGAGCTGTGGGCGTTGCGCCTCGGCGGGCTGGTAAGCGCCGGCGGTATGCTGCTGATCCTGCTGGCTGCGCCTTTCCCTCTTTTGCTGATCGGGTTTGCCCTGGCAGGGGTAGGTCTGGCCAATGCTTCCCCCGTGCTGTACCGCACGGCAGGCACCATGCCGGGTTTCGCGCCAGGCGAAGGATTGTCGACTGCTGTCGGCGTGGGCTATGCCGGCCTCCTGGTCGGACCGCCCCTGCTGGGGCTGCTGGCGCACCGGGCCGGGCTGCCCAGCATCTTCTGGGTGCTGTTCAGCCTCAGCATTGTACTGGTCCTGGCGGCGAAGCTGGTGCAGACAGGGCGGGCCGCCCGGTTCTCGGGCGAGGTGCCGGAACTCACGTAGGCTGCTTCGACCCGGCCGGCAAACACAGTAAACTTGAGCCGTATGCCGATCTTGAATGAAACCACTGCCAACTCGTCCCTCATCTCCTCCCTGCCCGGCCGCATCGACACACTGGCTCGCGTAGCCGTCTCGTCCGGACTCGGTTTGCGGCCTGGGCAGCAGCTGTTGATCTCTGCCCCTTTGGAGGCGAGTGACCTGGTACGAAGGATCACGGCCTATGCGTACCAGGCCGGCGCCTCGGTCGTGACGACGCTCTACAGCGATGACGAAACCACTCTGGCTCGCTACCGGCACGCCAATGCGGAAAGTTTCGACCAGGCTCCGGGCTGGCTTTACGAGGGCATCGCGCAGGCGTTCCGATCGGGTTCGGCGCGGCTGGCGATCACGGGCAGCAACCCTTCTCTGCTCGCGGGGCAGAACCCGGACCACGTTTCGCGCGCCAATGTCGCGACTTCCAAGGCCTACCGGCCCGCGCTCGAGCTGATCACCCGGCACGAGATCAACTGGACGATCGTTGCCGCGGCCACGCCTGCCTGGGCCGCGATTGTTTTCCCCGGCGAGCCTGAAGCGACTGCCATGGAAAAGCTGTGGGACGCGATCCT
>CAXTYP010000092.1:0-7731 GCA_964248435.1 uncultured Acidobacteriaceae bacterium
GGAGCCCGCTCGTGTAGTTCTGCACAATGGCGTCAGCGGGCATCCGCGAGTGCTTGAGGATGGGAACACCGCTCACCTTGCCGGGGACGATTTCGACTTCGGGGCAATCTGTCCAGTCCATGACGGGGCTTTCCTGTAGGTGTGCCATGCGTCCAGCATAGGCCCGTTCCAAGGACACGTCCAGATCAATCCGTACTATCAAGAATGGCAACCAGCAGCTAAAGCCGAGATGCGCGGCACGGCTTCGTATATGGAGCCGTGTAGCTATAAATAGCCGCTACTTAAGCTGTCTACTTCGTGCGAAAATGCCTTCAGTGCCAAGTGTTTTAGGGCAGCCATGCTCGCTTCGGCGAAGTTCTTCTTTACAAAGTCCAAAACTTTTCCGTTCTGGAGCGCTTCTGCAAACCTCTGCCCGTTGGCCGTCAATCGAAGCGGAATCACTGACCACATACCAGCACTCAAGCCGATGCCGGAGTCGATTGTGCTCTCTAGGTCGCCGTCGTCATACAAAAGGCGCATGTGAAACTCGAAGAGTGGATCGTCCCAATCGACCCCTGCAGCTTGCAACTCTTCGATATCAGTTGTTGGCCCGGAAGCGTCGAGAAATGCTTTTAACAACTTGCGTGTGTAATCCGGATTTGTTCTCACAGCCCTCCTCCTTCAATTAGCCTATTTAAGTGCCTGCGTCAGAAGCGGTTGCAACTTCTCCCATAAGGAGGCAAGCTCCGCAGATATGCTCACGGCTTGACTCAAACCTTTCAACATCGGACCTATAACTGCGCGGCGACGGGCCTCTCTGGGCTTCGTCAGTTCCTCAGAGAGGGTTGCTAGCTGATCCGACATCTCACGCTTTTGCTCATCTGCAATTGGCTCATCAGTCAGGGCGTCAGTAAATGCCTTGAGCGTCGCAGCTAGTTTAGTATTTCCTTGTTTTTCGGTGTTCCCTATCGCAACCGCTATGCTTTGCGCCGAACCGGTAGTAATCGCTCCAACAGTACTGCCCCCTCCTACGTTCACACTGTGAATCATGTTGTATTGTGGGGCGGACTTTGAGGGTATTCTGATCATAGGAGTTGGCGGACCTAGTCCGAACATCAAATCCGCTTCCGCGGAAAGCTGATTACTCATTGCGGCAAGCAAGCGCAGGTGATCATTCGCAGCCTCTACTCGGGCATTCTCTGTCTGTTGCAGGAGCGAATAACACCCTACACAGAGCGGATGCCCTTCAACAATCCGAATGGCCGGTTTTCCGCATTGGTTACACGCAGTCATGTTAATAAACTATGGCAGAAGGCTAGGAAACTGACAAGGGACTATTCTACCCAAGACTACACTGGCGCATCTTGTGCGCCTCGGGCCGGAATATTGCTTGCCCCGCCTCTGAAGCGTCCTTCAGCCCCAGATGCTTCTTTATCGCTTCCTACCCCTAAAACGTTCATTTATTTGCATGACAGAGAAGTTGCTTTTGGGGATAGCGATGTTGGGCCTACCTTGATGTTGCCAGACTCTGTGCACAGAAGAAGGCCGGAGCTGCGGATAGTGGCGAGGTGCTTGCCGACCTGTGCAGGATTCAGCGTTGGCATGTCGAACACGGTGGATTGAGTCGGGAGGATGCTGCCGAACAAGGTGCTCAGTGTCTAGCTGACGCGGCCCAGCACGCGCGTTTCGAGGACGGCGAGGCGGTGGTCGTGGTTGATGCGGATTTCGGTGTCAATGGTATCCAGCCGATGCTCGATCCGCTCCAGGCGACCGCCCATTTCGACGCGAAGGTCGGAGAAGCTGGCGCGCATGTCGGAGCGGAGGTCGTCAATGCGTTTGCTGACGTCGTTCATAGCAGCACGACTCGATAAAGCACCGACGATGTACATGAGAACGACTGTGAAGAATGGAACGCCGAGGGCGAAGTAGAACTGTGTGTTGCTCATCGGTCACTCCTTGCGGAAAGTATAGGACAGCGATGGCCGCTTCAACACCGGAAAATGACGCGACACGGTACCTCCGGTGTCGCAACTGGGGTTACTCGTCCTCTTCGCGGAGTTTGGCGAGGCCGGCGAAGTCTTCGAGCGTGGTGGTGTCGCCCTTAATTTCGCCGTGTTCGGCGAGTTCGCGAAGGAGGCGGCGCATGATTTTGCCGGAGCGGGTTTTGGGGAGGGCTTCGACGAAGCGGATGTCGTCGGGGCGGGCGAGCGAGCCGATCTCTTTTGCGACCCAGCTGCGGAGCTCTTCGCGCAGCTCGGGCGAGGGCTTCGCGCCGGTTTCAAGGGTGACGAAGACGGCAATGGCTTGGCCTTTGAGTTCGTGCGGCTTGCCGACGGCGGCGGCTTCGGCGACTTTGGGGTGAGCGACAAGCGCCGACTCGACCTCCATGGTGCCGAGGCGGTGGCCGCTGACGTTGATCACGTCGTCGACGCGGCCCATGAGCCAGAAGTAGCCGTCCTCGTCGATGCGCGCGCCGTCGCCGGAAAAGTAGGCCCCGGGAATTTCGCTCCAGTAGGTTTGGAGGTAGCGCGCGTGATCGCCCCAGACCGTGCGGGCGATCGACGGCCAAGGACGGCGAATGACGAGGAGGCCGCCGTGACCTGGGGGGACGGGGTCGCCGGACTTGGTAACGATCTCGGGCGTAATGCCGGGGAAAGGGACGGTGGCGGAGCCGGGCTTGGTGGGGATGGCGCCGGGCAGGGGCGTGAGCATGTGGGCGCCGGTTTCGGTCTGCCACCAAGTGTCGGCGACCGGGCAGCGGCCGTGGCCGATTTCGCTGTGGTACCAGATCCAGGCTTCGGGGTTGATGGGCTCGCCGACGGTGCCGAGGACGCGGAGGGAGTCGAGCTTGGCGGCGCGCGGATAGCCGTCGCCCCACTTCATAAAGGCGCGGATGGCGGTGGGCGCGGTGTAGAAAGCGGTGACGCGGTGGCGGTCGATGACCTGCCAGAAGCGGCCGGGGTCGGGGCAGTTGGGCGCGCCCTCGTAGAGCAGGGTGGTGACGCCGTTTTGAAGCGCTCCATAAAGGACGTAGGAGTGGCCGGTGATCCAGCCGACGTCGGCCGTACACCAGAAAACGTCGTCGTCGCGACCGTCCGAGCGCAGGTCGAAGACCAGTTTGGTGGTGAGGTAGGTTTGCACGGCATAACCGCCGTTAGAGTGGACCAGGCCCTTGGGTTTGCCGGTGGTGCCGGAGGTGTAGAGGATAAAAAGCGGGTCTTCCGCGTGGAGCTCGACCGGCGCGCAAACGGGATCGGCGGCAGCCATGGCGTCGGACCAGAGGAGGTCGCGGCCGGGCTCCATGGCGACAGGGGAGCCGGTGCGGGCGAGCATGACGACGTGGCGAACGCCGGGACACTGCTTCAGGGCTTCATCGACATTGGGCTTGAGCTTGATCTCGGTGCCGCGGCGGAAGGTGCCGTCCTGGGTGAGAACGATGCGGCAGTCGGCGTCGAGGATGCGGTCGGCGATGGCCTGAGGCGCGAAGCCGCCGAAGATGACCGAGTGGACGGCGCCGATGCGGGTGCAGGCGAGCATGGCGACGGCGACCTCCAGCGTCATGCCCATGTAGATAGCGACGCGGTCGCCTTTTCCGAGGCCGAGCGAGCGCAGCATATTGGCGCAGCGGGCGACCTCGCACTGGAGTTCGAGGAAGGTCAGGGAGCGGATTTCGCCGGGTTCGCCTTCCCAGATCAGGGCGGTGTGCTCCCCGCGTCCGGCGGCCACGTGGCGATCGACGCAGTTGTGGCTCATGTTGAGGGTGCCGTCCGAGAACCAGCGGATCTCGGGGTCGTAGGGCCTTGTCGTAGCGGGGCCGGGGGCGTTCCACTCCAGCGTTTTCGTCGGCTGCTGAAACCAGTGGAGCTCGCGCGCGACCTCGGCCCAGAACTGTTCGGGCTGCTCGACGGAGCGGCGGTAGAGTTCGCGATAGGCCTGGAGGCTGCCGACGTGGGCGCGGGCGCTGAACGCCGGGGGCGGCGGAAAGACGCGGGTTTCCCGCAGGGTCGAGTGGAAGTGGGACGAGGTGCCGGGCGGGGTCGCAGCCATCCGAAAACAATCCTTTACCGCCCCTAAACAGGAGGGCCAGTTTCACAGTACCGGGCGGTTGCGGCGAGGGCAAGCCTCCTTAGTGGGTGACGGGACCAGGCCAGTCAAATGCGGCCGGGCAAGGGCGCCCACAAAGGCGTGGGGTACCACTTTGGGTGGATGACACCCGGTCGCGGGTAACATAAGGGATGAGACGGTGGCATTTATTCATTCCGGACAGACACCCGCATCGATGGGCAAGGCCGGCAGGATGCCGGCCGCCTGTAAACAGACAATAACAAATGAATTGTGAACATTTCCTTGTGAGCCTTTCCCTTTGAGCACTTCAGCGACGCTTCCCTCCCGTCCCCGCACCTCTTTCCTCGATCGTGAACGCACGGTGGCCCCCCCGGGTTACAGCCGCTGGATGGTGCCGCCGGCGGCGCTGGCGATCCACCTGGCGATCGGGCAGGTGTACTCCTTTTCAGTGTTTGTGAAGCCGCTGCTGCTGTTGCCGGGCGCGGGCGGCAGCCACTGGAACCAGAAAGAGGTGGGCGCGATCTTTTCGGTCGCGATCGCGGTGCTGGGGGTTTCAGCAGCGCTGTTTGGCCGCTGGCTGGAAAGAGCTGGGCCGCGCAAAGCGATGGCCATCGCGGCACTGTGTTTCGGGCTGGGGTTTGCAGTGGCGGCGTTGGGGGTGCACACGCACCAGCTCGCGCTCGTGTACGCGGGCTACGGGGTGCTGGGCGGTGTGGGACTGGGGCTGGGGTATATTTCGCCGGTTTCCACGCTGATCAAGTGGTTTCCGGACCAGCCGGGGCTGGCGACGGGCCTCGCGATCATGGGCTTTGGCGGAGGCGCGATGATCGGCGCGCCGCTGGGCACAGACCTGATGAAGTTTTTCGGCGGTACGGGGGCGCATGCGATCACGGCGACCTGGCTGTCGATGGGCGGCTTGTATTTTGCCTTTATGCTGTTTGGGGTCGCGATGATCCGGGTGCCGCGGGAGGGTTGGCGGCCGCAGGGCTTCGTGCCGCGCGAGGCGGCGACGCGGTCGAGCCTGATCTCGACAGGCAATGTTTCAGTCGAGAACGCGGTGCGGACGCCGCAGTTCTGGTTGTTGTGGGTGGTGCTGTGCCTGAACGTCACGGCGGGCATCGGCATCCTGGAGCAGGCTTCGCCGATGATCCAGACACTGTTTCCGGGCCGCGTGTCGGTGCTGGCGGCTTCCGGGTTTGTGGGGGTGCTGTCGTTGTTCAACATGGGCGGCCGGTTCCTGTGGGCGTCGCTGTCCGACAGGATGGGGCGCAAGGCGACATACACGGTGTTTTTTCTCGTCGGGGCGGTGTTGTACTTCCTGCTGCCATCGATGAGGCAGGTGGGGTTGTTTGCGGCGGTAGCAGGGGTGCTGATCAGCATGTACGGTGGTGGGTTCGCGACGATTCCGGCGTATCTGAAAGATTTGTTCGGCGGGGCCCATGTGAGCGCGATTCACGGACGGCTGTTGACGGCGTGGGCGACCGCCGGCATCGCCGGGCCGCTGCTGGTGAATGGACTGCTGGACCATGCGGCGGCCACGGGGCAGCCGGCACGCACGGCTTACCCGCTGGTGCTGCACACGATGGCGGCGCTGGTGGTGGTGGGCCTGCTGGCAAACTTGCTGGTGCGGCCGGTGGCCCCGGGCCGGTGGATGACGGCTGGGGAGTCTCGTTAGGGACGCTGCACGCTCCGTGCCGCGCGGCGCGGCGATGGTGAAGCAGCAATCACTGAGCGAAGGGATGAACATGGCGAGAGTGGAACAAAGGGGAGCCGGGAAGCCGGTGGCGCAATCGCCGGCCAGGCTGGCTTTGGCCTGGGCCGTGGTGACGGTGCCGGCGGCCTGGGGTATCTACAACACGGTGTTGCGGGCGGCGCACTTGTTTGCACGCTGAGCTTTCCCGCCTGTTGGGAGCGCGGGTGCGGGTGGCGGTAGGAACAGGACCCCGCTCGCTGAGTGCAAGGAGAGGTTGCAGCGCCTGCCGGGTCATGGAGGCTGTTCTCTGCATCTCTCTTTTCGAGCCTTTGCACCTCCTGGCTGCCGGCGGTCGCGGGAAGTCGCGAAGCGCCGGTGGCCAGAAGGTATGTGGGAGAGATGGAAAAGCACTGAGGAGAGCCATGATGAAAGTACGCGCGGGAGTTCTGTTGTTTGCAGGGTTGTTTTCGTCAGCGGCAGCGCTGGCTGCCGGTGGGGATATGTCAGGGAAGCTGGACGAGCGGATCACGGCTTCGACCAAGCTGCTGCACCAGTTGGCGACGGTGCCGGACAAGGGCATTCCAGACGCGATTGCACGCAAGGCGCATTGCGTGCTGGTGGTACCGGGCTTTAAGAAGGGTGCGTTTATCGGTGGCGCGCAGTATGGGCAGGGACTGGCAACCTGTTACGTGGCCAACAAGGGCTGGAGCGCACCGGTGTTTGTGCAGATGGCCGGGGTGAGCTTTGGCCTGCAGATCGGCGCACAGTCGACGGACCTGGTGCTGGTCGGTGTGACTAAGCAGAGCGCCGACGATCTGCTGAAGGCTAAGGTCAAGCTGGGGGGCGATGTATCCGTGGCGGCGGGGCCGGTAGGTCGCGACTCGCAAGCATCGACGACGGAGCTGGCGAGCGCGGAGTTCCTGACTTATTCGCGGAACAAGGGCTTGTTTGCCGGTATCGACCTGTCGGGTGATGAAGTGAACCAGAACCTGAACGACACACGCGCGCTTTATGGCAAGGCCCTTCCGTACGAGACGATCCTGGGTGGTGGTACGCCGACGCCGGCAGTGGCGAAGCCGTTTGTGCGCGAAGTGACGCGTGTCTTCGGTGGTGTGAGCAAGCACAAGTAGGAACCGGGCGACCTGCTGGGCTTAGGTGGACCCGCGGACTGCTCGCGAAGGTGAGTGGGACGCGGGTTTGCTGTTGCACAAGCCGGGATGAGTTTCAAAGCTGGGCTTCCGAGTCGGCATTTCGAGCCTTATGGCAAGTGAGATGGCACGGGAACTCGAAAGGAGGGGGCGCCTTTTTCCTTTCCCCCGGGGACAAGGCTTCATCGCCTGTGCGGCGCTTCCGCCCGGTTGAACCAGCCATTCGGAGATCATTGCGATCGTGAATCAGCTTCGGCCTGGACGCGATATTCCACGATGAGGTCGTAGACCCTGCGTATATGGCCGGCCTGGTAGCCAAGGACAGCGACGAAACGATCGGGCATGACCTTGTCGCCCAGTGCGCGGTTGTAGAAGCGCACGATCACTCGTTCGCAAAGCTCGGTGGTCCTAAGCCGCGTGTGATCGCTGGTAGCGAAGGCGGTCCGCAGGTCGGCGTAGAGGCGATGGATGGAGCCGAGCAGAGTGCCGCTTTCGTGGACAGGGACACCGGTGAGTGAAACAAGGGCCCGTTCCAATTCCGCCGCAAAGGCGGCACGAACATGGGATTCTTCCAGGTAGAAGAGACAGTGCTGGGGCAGCTGCATCTTCTTCCCGATCTCTCGAAAGCCTTTTTCCCCGTCGCGTAGAATGCCGATGATCGTGTGAATCGTCGAGATCGAGCGATCTTGCTCAGCCAAGGCACTCTCTCCTCTTGTGGAACGGCAGAAGGCGGCAAACGCAGGCACGAAATTTGCCGGGTTGTCTGTGGTGGAGCATACACGGTCCGTCTACGCCCACCTGCCTGTTTATCCTGACAAAAACCTGAGGTAAACCATGACGCCAACC
>CAXTYP010000092.1:7831-8908 GCA_964248435.1 uncultured Acidobacteriaceae bacterium
AACCATGACACAAACCATGACACAAACACTGGTGAGTTTGGAAGCGATACGCGGGGCCCAGGTGCGCATCGCGGGTGTGGCATCGCGTACCCCACTGATCCGGCTGGAAACCGCGGCGGTGCCTGGCGAGCTGTGGTTGAAGGACGAAGGCGCGCAGCCGATTGGATCGTTCAAGCTGCGGGGTGCGGCGAATGCCATTTTGTCGCTGCCGGCCGCGGCGCAGGCCCGTGGGGTAATCACGTACTCCAGCGGCAATCATGCGCAAGGAGTGGCCTTTGCCGCGCGCGCGGTGGGAACCAAAGCGGTGATCGTGATGCCGGCCAATGCCCCGGCAAGCAAGCGGGCGGCGACGGAAGCGCTTGGGGCGGAGATCGTGACAGTGGGCGCGGCCTCGAGCGAAAGAAAGAGTCGGGCCGAAGAACTGGCGCGCGAGCACGGCTACGTGATGGTGCCGCCCTATGACGACCCGGCCATTATTGCGGGGCAGGGGACATGCGGGCTCGAAATCCTGGAAGAGCTGCCGGAGGTGGACCTGGTGCTGGTGCCGGTTTCCGGCGGAGGGCTGTTGAGCGGGATTGCGGCGGCGATCAAGCACCAGCGCCCGGAGATCCGGGTGGTTGGCGTGGAGCCGGAGCTGGCCGGGGATGCGCGGGAAAGTTTCTTGTCAGGAACACACACGACCTGGCCGGCAGCGCTGACGACCCGGACGATAGCCGATGGGCTGCGGACGCAGTCGCTGGGTGAGTTGAACTGGGCGCATGTGCATGCATTGGTCGACACCATTGTCACGGTTTCTGAGTCGGAGATCGGTGCCGCGATGCGCGCGATCCATGGGAGCTGTCCGGCGAGGGCTGGCTCAGGGGAGAGCGGGCTGGTGGCGGAGCCGAGCGGTGCGGTGACCGCGGCGGCGCTGCTGTATCACTCGACCGAGCTGCTGCCGTATCGCAAGGCTGTCGCGGTGCTCTCGGGGCGAAACGTGGATCGATCGGCGCTGGATGCGGTTCTTCAGGGGTGACGAAGAGGAGGGATGGCTGGGGCGTGGTTTCGCGTTCCGGGTCTCGCGTTCCGGGTCTCGGG
>CAXTYP010000093.1:0-8861 GCA_964248435.1 uncultured Acidobacteriaceae bacterium
TGGCCGTTTCAAACGGCAAGAGGCCCGCCCCCGGCTGCGGCGGCATGATCGTGGCTTCGCCCCGCGCCAGCACGGCTGCCGTCGACGTGGCTTGCGGATCGCCCGCGCGCAATGCCTGGCTCCCGGACGCGTTCCCGGACGCGTTCCCGGACCCGGTCTCCTTGGAAGGCTTCGCCAGCATCAGCTCCGCGTCGCCGGAGGTGACCCAGCGCCCTTCCTTGGTGATCCCGATCGGCACCACTTCATACTTTTTCCGGTCGATTGCCGCCAACACCGAAGCCGCCGAAAGCAGCGAAACCTCGTGCTCTCCGCTCCGCCCGCCAAACAAAACACCCACCCGCAGTTTCTTCATGGATGCCGCCATGGTAACCGTCCATCCGGTCTCGATGGAATTGCAAGCTGGGTACGCGCGACTTCAAAGTTGAATGAGCGCTTTCACATTCTTTTACGGATACATGCGGTTGAGCGTCCTTGCAAACGGAATCGTCTCCCGCACATGGTCCAGCCCGCAGATCCACGCGACCGCCCGTTCAATCCCCATCCCAAACCCGGCGTGCGGCACCGAGCCGTAGCGTCGCAGGTCCAGGTACCACTGGAATGCCTCAAGCGGCAACTTGTGTTCCTCGATCCGCTGCTTCAAAAGCTCATACGAGGCAATGCGTTCCGAGCCCCCGATCACTTCGCCATAACCCTCCGGTGCCAGCACGTCCACGCACAACGCGTAGCGCGGATCTTCGGGGTCGGGCTGCATGTAAAAGGCCTTCACATGCGCCGGGTAGCGATGCACCATCACTGGACGGTCGAACTGGTTTGACAGGTAGGTTTCATCCGGCGAGCCAAAGTCGTTGCCATACTCGAACGGCTGCTCCAGCTCCCCGCGCGCATGCGCTTCGTTCAACATGGCAACCGCTTCGTCGTAGCGCAAACGAGGGAACGGCGCCTTCACGGTTTCGAGCTTCAGCACGTCGCGCCCTGTCAGCACGAGGTCGGCCCTTCGTCGCGTCAGCACCCGGTCCACGATAAAGGCGATGAAGTTTTCAGCCAGCTCCATCAGGTCGTCGAGGCCGGCATAGCTCATCTCCGGCTCCACCATCCAGAACTCCGTCAGGTGCCGCCGCGTTTTCGACTTTTCCGCCCGAAAAGTCGGCCCAAACGAGTACACGCGTCCCAGAGCCAGCGCCGTCGACTCGATGTAGAGCTGGCCCGACTGGGTCAAAAACGCTTCTTCGCCGAAGTACTCCACCGGAAACAGCGTGGACGTGCCCTCGCAGGCCGCCGGCGTCAGGATCGGCGGATCGGTCAGGATAAAACCCTGTTCGTCCAGGTAATCGCGCGCCGCCTTGATGATCTCCGCGCGAATCCGCAGGATCGCCGACTGGCGCGGCGTCCGGATCCACAGATGGCGGTTTTCCATCAGGAAGTCGACCCCGTGCTCCTTGAGCGAGATCGGAAACGGGGCGTCCTCGGGCACCCTTTGCAGCACTTCGATCCCCGACACATCGAGCTCAAAGCCGCCGGGCGCGCGCTTGTCCGCCCGTACCGTGCCGGTCACCCGCACGCTCGACTCCTGCGTCAGCCCTTTGATCGTCTCGAAGACTTCCGGCGCGACCGCCGCCTTCGGCACAATGCCCTGGATCGTCCCCGAGCCGTCGCGAAAGATAGGGAACAGCAGCTTGCCGCCTTCGCGCAGGTTATAAAGCCAGCCCTGCAGCGTCCCCGCGTGGCCTTCAAACCCGCCAATGGCTGCTATGGTCGTCAGCGGTGCTGCTGTCTCGTTCCCCATGCCCTACTTGTCTCCCGCTTCGTCAAACTGCGCAAACGCGGCCTTGGCCCGCTCCGTCACCTGCGCCGGATCGGTCCCGTAGCCGTGGTGGATCTCCAGGACCCCAGCCGGTTGCTGTTTCGCCGCGCGCAGCCCCACGTACGCCGGGGGGAACTCGATGGTGCCTTCGCCCGGCCACAGGTGTTCGTCGCGCTCGCCGTGGTTGTCATGGATATGCGAAGACCGCAGCCGGTCGCTCAGGGTTTCAAGCGCCGCCGGCACCCCATCGCCCAGGTGCGCATGCCCCAGGTCCAGGCACACGCCCACATCCTCAAAGTGGCCCACGTTCAGAATCTCCATCAGGTGCGCCGGCGTTGTGACCTCGTTCTGAATATTCTCAAGCAGCAGGGAAACGCCCAGCGGCCGGGCATAGGTTTTCAGGTGCTCCACCGCGGTGAGCGCGTTTTCAAGGGTGCGCGGGTTCCAGCCGTCGCCCCGGTCGCCCAGGTGCAGCACCAGGTACTTGAACGGGATTTGCTCGGCCGTTTCAAGCGCCCGCTTCACTTCGTCCATGGCGTCGATGCGGCGCGACTTTTCGCTGTGCACCACGTTCACCGAAGGCTCGCCGCCCCGGCCGCTGTCCGCGTCGCTGTAAAGCGGCGCGTGCATGGAGAAGGGCAGGACCGGCTGCGAGCGGAACCACTCTGCCGCTTCGCGAACCGCCGGCCGTTCGGTGTAGTCAAAGTGCCCGCGCGCGGCATAAATCTCGATCGCCTCGGCCCCGGAGCGGGCCAGCGAATCGAGCAGCCCCGGGTGGAGACGCGAGCGCAGAAAAACATGGGAGGAGATGACTTTGCGCATGGTTGAGTTGGAGGTTCCGCCCTTATCTTCTCATCCCTGCCGGAACCATGGGTATAGGCATCACTCCCCGGCCGCCTTGCCGAAGTGCCGCCGATGATCCTGCCCCGCGGTCACGACGCCGGTATCAGGGTCGCGCGCGATGCACTCGCCATCCGACCAGACGCCGGGGCTCACCTTTACCCGGTAGCCCATCGCCTCCAGGCTTTTCACAGTCGAGGGGTTGAACGCCGGCTCCACGGACAGCGTGTCCGGCTGAAACTGATGGTGGAAGCGCGGCGCATCCACAGCCGACTGTATATTCAGGCCGCCCTTCTCCACCGAGACCAGAATGTTGGCAACCGTCGTGATGATGCGTGAGCCGCCCGGCGACCCCAGCACCAGCCGCACGGTGCCGTCCTGCGCCAGTACGATGGTGGGCGTCATGCTTGAAAGCGGCCGCTTGCCCGGCGCGATCGCGTTTGCCGGCCCTTCCAGGAGCCCGAACATGTTGGGCGAGCCGGGCTTGGAGGTAAAGTCGTCCATCTCGTCGTTCAGCAGAAAGCCCAGCCCCGGCGCGGTTTCATAGGACCCAAAAGCGCCGTTCAGCGTGGTTGTCATCGATACCGCATTGCCGTCGCGGTCCAGCACGGAAAAGTGGGTGGTTTCCGTTTTCTCGGGCAGCGGCGTGCCGCCCTCGGATGGGGGTGACGGCAAAAACCCCGCGGGCCTGGCCAGGGTCGCCGAGGCGCTTGCGTGGGCAGGATCAATCGTCGCGCGCCACGCCTCCGCATACCCTGGGCTCAGCAGGGCCGCGAGCGGCATGCGCACAAACGCCGGGTCGCCCAGGTACTCGTTGCGGTCCATGTACGCGCGGCGATACGCTTCCGTCATCCAGTGAATGGACGCTGGGCTTCGTTCGCGGAGGCCCGCAAGCTCCGGCGTGGGCTGCGCGGCGAGGATGTTCAGGATCTCCAGCAGCGCCACGCCGCCCGACGATGGAGGCGGCGCGCTGACCACCGTATCGCCCCCGTAGCTGCCCCGCACCGGCTCTCGCTCCACCGCATGGTAGGCAGCCAGGTCGCTCGCCGTAATGGGTGAGCCGAGGTTCTTGAGGCCGGCGGCCAACTCCTGCGCCAGGTCGCCGCGATAAAAGCTGTCCGGGTCCGCGGCGATGCGGCGCAGGGTGCGCGCCTGCACGGGCTGCCGCAGCGTGTCGCCTGCAACCCAGGTTTTCGCGCCGTAAATGGCGCGCGTTTCCCCGTAGTCGCGCAGATGAGGGTCGTTCAGCAGCGCGGCCTCCTCCGCTGAAAGAACAAAACCCTTCTCCGCCAGCCGGATCGCCGGCGCCATCACCCGTTTCAGCCCCAGCCGCCCATAGCGCCGCTCCGCCAGCGCGAGCCCGTCTACCGCACCCGGCACGCCGATCGAGAGCGGCCCGATCAGGCTTGCTTTGGGGATGACGTTTCCGTTCGCGTCCAGGTACATCCCGGCGGTTGCCGAAGCCGGCGCGGTCTCGCGAAAGTCGATAAAGGTGTCGCGCCCTGTTTCCCGAGCGGGCTGGGCCGGGTGCTTGCCGTCACGGCCGGACAAGTGCACGAGCATGAACCCGCCCCCGCCCAGGTTGCCCGCGAACGGGTACACCACTGCCAGGGTAAAAGCGGTTGCCACCGCCGCGTCCACGGCATTGCCGCCCTTTTTCAACGTCGCCAGGCCCGCATCAGTCGCCAGGTGGTGCACGCTCACCACCATGGAATGACTGGCGCGGACTGGCTGTTCCGTCAAGTAGCCGGGCACGGGGCCGCCTGCGGTTTCGGCCGGCAGGGCCTGCGCCCGGACGTGGCTGACAGCGGTCGCAAAAAGCAGCGTGGCGAGAAACAAGGCGCGCATGGGAGGAAGTGTAGCCTGCCGGTTCTTGGCGGACCCGTGCCGCTCGCGAACCGGCTCGCCTCCCCGCTGCTTCCTCCTCCTTCTACACTGGCACCATGCCCGTGACCCTGCGCTCCCACGCGAAGATCAACCTCGGCCTCGCGATCGGCCCCACGCGCCCGGACGGCTTTCATGCCCTGCGAACGCTTTACGCCACACTCGACGCCCACGACCTTGTAACGGTTTCAGTCGAGCGGGGCGGAGTTTCATCGGCTCCCCCGATCGTGCTGACCTCAAACGACAAGCGGGTGCCGCTCGACGCACGCAATACGGTGTGGAAGATGCTGCAGCTCGCGCTGGGGGCGCCGGGGCGCGATAAGCTGCGGGTCCGGGTTCATATGGAGAAGCGCCTGCCCATCCAGGGCGGTCTTGGGGGCGGCTCTGGCAACGCGGCGGCGGCCCTGCTGGGCATGGAACGCGAAATTTCCCAACGGAGGCTGGCCCCGGCACTGTCCGGGGCGGAGCGCCTGCGGATGGCCGCCGAAGTCGGCTCGGATGTGCCGGTCTTTCTGCTTGGCGGCACCGTGCTGGGCTTGGGCCGGGGCGAGGAGGTCGTTCCGCTCGCCGACCTCCAAACCCTGCCCGCGATCGTGGCCCTGCCGGACACCGGTGTTTCCACTCCGGCCGCGTTTCGGGCCTGGGACGCCGCGCAAGCTGCTTCCGGTTTGACGTCTGAAGCCATGAACGGTAGACTTGAGCAGTTGAGTCGAGCTCTCGCTGCAGCATGGTGCGAGTCGCATACATCCGGTGTTCCCCTCCAGATGGAGGGGAGCCGAGCGGGAACCTTGCTTTCCACGCTTGTCCAGACCGGGATACTTCTGAACGACTTCGAAGAAGTCGTCTTCCGGCAGCATCCCTTTCTTGCACAAATCAAGCGCGCGCTCGCAGGTCCTCCCGGACCTTCAGGTTCCATGGACCCTGCTGGCTTTCTGGATGCATGCGCTCGCGCTTCGGACAATGCACCTTATTGTGCACTGTCCGGTTCCGGTTCCGCTGTTTTCGGGCTGTACCCCGAACCGGCGGCCACGGAAGCGGCAGGGAAACGGCTCGATGCAATAGGTGTCCGGTACCTGCGCACGGCGACGGTCAGCCGGGCTGACTACTGGGCCGGCATGGTTGTGAAATAGAGTTTTGTCTCCAGCTTGAAAGGGGACACGGTGGGCGATCGACTAATGGTAGGTCAAGTGCCTTTGACGCACTTTGTCTAGGTTCGAATCCTAGTCGCCCAGCCAGAAGAAACATGGCAGCGAGCCGGGAGAACCAGCCCGGGTCACACCAGGGGAAACGCAGCAGGAACTGAGAACGAGTGCCAACCAGCCTCGGCATAGGGGAACGCGTGAAGCAAGCAACGATGGAAGAACGGGACACAGCCTCAACCGGCGGACACCAACTCGCTGAGATCGCCCGTGATGGAGCGAAACCCTCGGCGGAACGCAGGCGTGGCGCCCGTTTGCGCGAAGACAAGCACTTCCGTATTTTCTCGGGCAGTGCGAACCCGGAGCTCGCGGCCGCCATCTGCCAGCACATCGGGGTGCCGCTCGGCCAAACACGGATCCAGCAGTTTTCCGACGGCGAAATGCACTTCCAACTGCTTGAAAATGTGCGCGGCGCCGATGTGTTCCTGGTCCAGCCCACGTCCTGCCCGGTGGACCGCCACCTGATGGAACTGCTGATCATGGTCGATGCGCTCAAGCGGGCTTCGGCCGCGCGGATCACGGTGGTCGTGCCCTACTACGGCTATGCCCGTCAGGACCGCAAGGACCGGCCCCGTGTTGCCATCTCGTCCAAGCTGGTCGCTGACCTCCTGGCCACCGCCGGCGCCAACCGCGGCTTGTTCCTGGACCTCCATGCGGCGCAGATCCAGGGCTTTTTCAATATTCCGGTCGATCACTTGTTCGCGAGTCCCGTAATGGTGAGCTACTTCCGCGAACTCAACCTGCCAAACCTCACCGTGGTTTCCCCCGATGCGGGCGGTGTGGAACGCGCGCGTTTTTTCGCGACCAAGATGGAAGCGCCGCTGGCCATTGTGGACAAGCGGCGGACCGATATCAACGTGACGGCGGTGATGCACGTAATCGGCGATGTGCGCGGCCGGAGCTGCCTGATCATCGACGACATCGTCGATACGGCCGGAACACTGGTAAAAACCGTAGACGCGCTGATGGAGCAGGGGGCGACCGAGGTGTATGCCTGTGCCTCACACGCCGTGCTTTCAGGCCCGGCGGTCGAGCGCATCCACAGCTCCCGGCTCAAGGAGCTGGTCGTCAGCGATTCCATCCCATTGTCAGCAGCCGCACGGGCCGAACCCAAGGTCAAGGTGCGTTCCATTGCGGGGCTGCTGGGCGCGGCCATTGAGAGCATCCACATGGAGACAAGCGTCAGCACGCTGTTCAGCTAATGCATTCAATGGTTCGATTGCAATCGAACTGTTCGACAAAGATCGAACGATCAAGCAGGAAAGGGAGCAGGCCCGGAGCCTGTGCCCGAAAGGAAAAAGGATCATGGCAACAGCGGAATTTGTAAACGCAACGGTACGGGAAGGCAGATTTACCAAAAACGCGGCGCGACGCGTCCGGGTCGCGGGCAAGCTGCCCGGCGTGGTGTACGGAGCAATGCAGCCGGCGGTCGCTGTGGAGCTCGACCCGAAGCAGATGCTGCGCATTCTGCACTCGGACAGTGGCCACAACACCATCTTCGATCTGGACGTGGCTGGAACTAAGGCCAAGGCGATGATCGTCGACTGGCAATTCGAGCCCATCAAGGACCGCCTGATCCATGTGGATCTGAAGCGGATCGCGCTCGACAAGGCCATGCGCGCCGAGGTGCCGATCACGCTGGTCGGAACGGCTTTTGGCGTTAAAAACGAGGGCGGGGTGCTGGACCAAGTTCTGCGCGAAGTCGAGATCGAGTGCCTGCCGGGTGACATCCCCGCGGCGATCGAGGTCGACGTGACCGACCTGAAGGTGGGCGATTCGCTCCGTGTGGCCGACCTGCCGCACGGCGGCAAGTTCCGCTTCGTCACGGACGAGGAAACCACGGTCGCGAGCCTGGCGATGATCAAGGAAACGGCCGAAACGACGGACGCGCTGGCCGCCACGCCCGAGCCCGAAGTGGCGAAGAAGGGCAAGGGCGATGCGGCGGCTCCGACGGCCGATGCCGGAAAGAAGTAACGGATGCTGCTGGTGGCCGGCCTGGGCAACCCCGGGCCGGAGTACCAGTGGACGCCGCACAATGCCGGGTTCCTGGCCATCGACCGCATCGCCGAAGCATACGGCATCGCGGTTAGCAACCGGAGAGGTCGGGCGCTGACCGGCAAAGGGATGCTGGGTGACCGGGAAGCCGTACTGGCCAAGCCCGAAACCTGGATGAACATGAGTGGCGAGTCGGTGGCTGCCCTTCTTCGCGAACTGGGCCTCCACCCGGAGCGTGAGTTGCTGGTGTTGTATGACGAACTGGCGCTGCCACTCGGCACAATACGGGTCCGGGCGGGCGGGTCTTCGGGTGGCCATAACGGCGCGAAAAGTATCAATGCGCTGCTGGGGACGGAGCGCTGGGGCAGGATCCGGATCGGTGTGGGACCGGACGGGGACATAGGCAAAGGGCGCCGGGGTGCGGACTACCTGCTCCAGCCCATGCGCCGGATGGAGTTAGGTTTGCTGGGCGAAGCACTGGATCGCGCAGCCGAAGCAGTCGCCGTGGTGGCCCGGGAGGGTATCGCGGCGGCCATGAACAGGTTTAATCCCCGGGAAAAGCTGCCCGGGGAGACGGTGGGACTTTAAAGAATGGCGCGCCCGAGGGCAGCCGGATGAGGCTAAGGTATGGCAGAAGCAGGACGTTTTTACGAAGTGATGTTTATTCTCCGGCCGGACATGGCGGAAGAAGATGCCGACAAGCTGGTGACCGGGTTTGAAGCGACGGTCACGGGTGGTGGCGGCACGATCCGTGCTATTGAAAAGATGGGCCGGCGCAAGCTGGCCTACACGGTGCGCAAGTTCAACGACGGCAACTACGTGCTGCTGACGATCGATGCGGACGGCAAGCTGGTGGCGGAGCTCGAGCGTCGTCTCCGCGTGTCGGAGCCGGTCATCAAGTTCCTGACGGTGCGCATGGACGAAGAAGAAAAGCGTTTGAACAAGGTCAAGGCGCTGCGGGCCAGCCGCACCAAGCGCAGTACGCAGCCTTCCGCCCCGGCCCCCGAAGCTGCTGCTTCTATGACGGCAGCCCCGGCAGAAGCGCCGGCGGCCACGGAAGCGCCCGCGCTGGCCTAGTTTCCATTCGCTGCTCGAAGCCGCGAAACGGCTGCGCGTTTGATCAAGATACGCCGCGCCCTGTG
>CAXTYP010000094.1:0-8852 GCA_964248435.1 uncultured Acidobacteriaceae bacterium
CGGGCTTGACCTGGCTTTTCAGGTCACCCAGGCCGGCGGCACCGGGGGCCTGCGGGGTGGGTGCATCAGGAATAGAGCCGGCTTGCTGCGCCTGCGCGGCGCCCCCAAACGTCAGCAGCAACAACCCGGCCCAGGCAACCTGCCTTACGGTCTTGTTTCTTTTCACGGCAATCCTCACAGCGACTTCAAAACCACACATGCGATACGCGCAACAATCGCTTCATTCTTCAAAGGATGCCGTCCAGGCATCGTAGTTCTCACGGCTGGACGAGTCCCGAACGCAACTGTCAGAGTAACAGAGCGCGCCCTGGCCCCGGCCTACACGTAGACATGCCGGGGGCTGCCGTGTCATGGTGACTGGGGCCGTTCACCAAGGCCCAGGAGTCACCCTTCACTATGAAATTGCTGGATCGACGCCGCTTCCTCGAGTCTGCCGCACTGTCCGCGGCGGCTGCTTGCTTACCGGCCACAACCGCCCGGGCCAACCCGCTCGGGCTGCCGCTTGGCCTGCAGCTGTACTCGGTCCGCGACCAGCTCAAGAGCAACTACGAAGGCACTCTGAAGCAGGTCAGCGCCCTGGGCTTTCAGGAAGTAGAGGCGGCCGGGTTCTACGACCGGTCACCGGCACAGGTCAAGGCCGCCATGGACGCGGCGGGGCTGCGCTGTGTTTCGGCGCACTACCCGGCCGACCAGCTCGTGCAGCGCTTTGACGCGATCCTGGCATTCCACAAGGAGTTGGGGACGGCTCACTACATTATCTGCGCGTTTCCGGGTTTTCGCGATCCCGGCAGAGCCAACGGCTTGTCGCACAAGCAGATGGTGCATGCCTTTACGCCGGACGACTGGAAGTGGAACGCGGAGCAGTTCAACACGTGGGGTCGGAAGGCGAAAGCCGCCGGCTTCCAGTTCGGCTACCACAATCACACGATGGAGTTTCAGCAGGGAAGCGGTGGCGTGCCGTACCAGCTGCTGCTGAAGGAAACCGACCCCGCGCTGGTGACGATGGAGCTCGACTGCGGCTGGGTCACCGTGGGCGGCGGCAGCCCGGAGTACTACCTGCGCACCTACCCGGACCGTATCTCGATGCTGCATGTCAAGGATTTCGCGCGCGACGCGACCCATACCTCGATGGATAACCCTCCGGAGGCGGCCGAACTGGGGCGCGGGACGTCCAATTACCCCGTGATCTTTAAGGCGGTGAAGCCGGGCACGATCAAGCACATGTTTGTGGAGCAGGAAAGCTACCCGGACCTGCCCTGGGTAGAGGCGCTGCGGGTCGATGCGGACTACATGAAGCAGGTGAAGGGCTAAACCGCCTGCGCGGCTCGCGGTCCCTTCGGGACGGGTCCTTGTTTAAGTCAGAAGACTCCCTCATGGTTCCGAGGGAGGCTTCTGACTTGAAGGTATACACCCCACGAAGTGGGCGCCGGCCGCTCGCCGTCTCATCGTAGGCGCTGTAGGCGGTTTTAGTCTTTTGCCGCTTTCAAGCGTCCAAGCATCTACCATGCGCCGTTTTCTGCTTGCCACCCTTCTGCTGCTCGCCCCGACCCTTTATGCCCAGTCGGCACCCTCGCCCGATGCGCCCCCGGTCAGCACGGCCCCGCCGCCGGCCGAGGATGAACCATCCGGTGCGCCGGTCACGACGCTGCGCGTCAACTCCAACCTGGTTTCGCTGTACTTCACCGTGCATGACAAGCATGGGGCGCTGATTCCCAACCTGACGCGCGACGACTGCCAGGTGATGGAAGACAAAAAGCAGCAAAAGGTTCGCAACTTTGAAGCCCGCGCCGACCAGCCGTTGACGCTGGGCATCCTGCTCGATACTTCGGGCTCGCAACAGAATGTTTTGCCGCTGGAGCAGCAGTCCGGCTCCGAGTTTCTCCATCGCGTGCTGCGGAGCAAGGACGAAGCCTTTCTGATCTCGTTCGATGTGGATGTGAACCTGATGGAGGACTACACAAACAACGCCGGGCAGTTGACGCGCGCCATTAACAAGGCGGAGATCAACACCGCGGCCGGCAACGGGTCGGGCGGCGGGGTGGGCGTGGGGCAGGGCACCGTGCCGACGCAGGGCGCGCCCAAGGGAACGCTGTTGTATGACGCGGTGTACCTGGCGTCAAACGACAAGCTGCGGCAGGAAACGGGACGCAAAGCGATGATCCTGCTTACTGACGGCGGCGACCAGGGCTCGAAATATCGGATCCAGGATGCGATTGAAGCGGCGCAAAAAGCAAACGCGATTATTTACGTCATCCTGATTGCGGACCGTGGTTTTTACTTCGGGAACGGCATGAACCTGGGCTACTCCGGGGACTCGCAGATGCGCCGGATGGCGGCGGAAACCGGCGGCCGCGTGATCGACGTGGGCAACAACGGCAAAAAGCTGGAAGCGGCCTTTCAGCAGATTGAGGACGAGCTGCGCACGCAGTATGTAGCCAGCTACGTGCCCCTCAACACGGACTTCGACGGCAAGTACCGGACGGTCGATGTGCAGTGCAAGGGCGATGGGCTGAAAGTGCAGTCGCGCAAGGGCTATTACGCAATCGCGCAGGGAGAGGACGGGCAGTAGGTTCACCTTGAGTCTCCCCCCGATGTCGGCCTGCGCAATACCGGTTTGCTTCTGAAGCGAGCGACCTTTCGATATCCGCCATTCTCTTATTGGTTAGGAATTTTGGGGGGAAAGCTCATGAAATCTCGCACTCACTTACTACTCACAGCAGCCTTTGTACTCATGTCTGCCTCGCTGGCGCAGGCAGCCGATGTTCGCACGGACTACGACCACACTGCGAACTTTGCGAACTATCACACCTACTCCTGGGGCAACGTCACAACATCGGATCCGTTGTATGCCAGCCGCATCAAGAACGAAGTGAATCGCGACCTGCAGGCCAGGGGCTGGCAGATGGTGCCGTCAGGCGGCAGCGCCACCATCTTTGCAAACGGCAGTGTCAAGAACGAGCAGCAAGTGGAGACTTACTACAATAACCTGGGCGGCGGTTGGGGTGGCGGCTGGGGCTGGGGTGGTGGTTGGGGCTGGGGCGGCGGCTATGGGCCCGGAGGTTTCGCCGAGGCGACCAGCACGACATCGCAGCAGCCGGTCGGACACCTGGTCCTCGATATCTTCGACAGCTCAAACCATACACTGCTGTTTCGCGGTATTTCGGACAACGACATCAACAAGAACTCGACCAAGAACACCAAGTCGCTCGACAAGGACATAAACAAGATGTTCGACAAGTTTCCACCCAAGAACAATGGGTAGAGGCGGTCTCGTACCGGCGGGATTGCATGCTGGCACCGCGTGAGCCCCGCTTCGACGGGTGACCCCACGCGGTGCTTTGCCGTGCTTGTGGGACAAGAGTGCCTGGGCAGCCCTGATCGAAACGGCTGCTCCGGCCCTACTCTGGCCCGCTGCTCTGGCCCGCTGCTCTGGCCCGCTGCTCCGCGCCCTCAAACATCCTTAAGCTGTGCGCCGGCCTCCTACCGGCGTGTGCTGCTCCCCTGCTACGGAACAGGTGAGTCAAGGAGGGGTATGCTTCGCCGCGGTTTTATCGCCTTTGCCGTCCTTTGTTTGCCGATGTCCGCAGCCCGGGCGATCTCCATCCCGTTCTTCGGGAAGGATGTCGTGACCGTTGAGTCGGATCACGCTGCCGGGCTTGCACGCCGAACCTATTCCTGGGGTGACGTGCACCTCGCCGTGGCGCAGTACGACGCCACGGTCAGGGCAGCCGTGGACAAGGACTTGGCAGCGAAAGGGTGGCAGCTCGTCCCGTCAGGCGGCAGCACGACCGTGTTTGCCACCGGGGATGTACTGGGTGAGGCGCAGCTCGCGGAGGACTACAGCAAGCAGGGGGGCGGCTGGGGTGCCGGGCAATGGGGATGGCAAGGCCTGGGCGCCGGGTGGAAGCCCCAGTTTGGAGAGGCCACCGTTAATGCCCTGGCAACCGCGGACAGCCACCTTGTTCTCGACCTTTTTGACACGTCTACGCACGCGCTGTTGCTTCGCGGCGTCATGGTGGAGGACATTTCCGGAACGGAAAAAGCAAACACCAAGAGTCTTCAAAAACGCCTCGCATCAATCCTTAAGAAGCTTTCATCGAAGTAAGACCCACGTGGTCGGCGTGACTAGATAATTGCTCTCAGTCGATACCTATTGACAGATGAGAAGATTTCTCGCTAGATTAGAAACGTGGGCATGGAAGGCAATGTCGCGTTCCGCAAAGTGTGTGAGCAGGCCGGCTTGCCTGTAACCCACCAGCGGCAGGTGATATACGAAGCGCTGGCGGCGGCCGATGGCCATCCCAGCCCGGAAGAGGTGCATGCCATCGTGCGCGAGCGGGTTCCATCCATGTCGCTTGCCACCGTGTATCGAAACCTGCACTTGTTTATGGCTGCCGGAATCTTGCGCCAGGTCAGCCTCCATCATGGGTCGATGCGTGTGGAAACGAACCACACTTCGCACCACCATGCAGTGTGTACCAGTTGTAAATCCATTACGGACGTCGACACCTCGCTGCTGGCGCCGTGGGAGGGGCACGGCCGCCTGCCTGGTAACTTCCTGGTGCAGCGTATCTCGGTCGATATCCTTGGGCTGTGCTCCGCGTGCCAGGCGCGGCAAACCGGCCAGCATCCGCCGGACCCCGCGCCAGTGTAGCCGTCCGCCAACCTTCTGCCGGGCACGGTATCGCCCGGTTCCCAGCCATTTCTTATCGACCAACCAATGTGAGACCAACCGATGTTAGACAACCAATCTTAGACAAACAAGGAGTTCCAACTTATGTTGAGCATAGGCGAAAAGTTCCCCGCTTTTTCCGTGACCGCCGTCGTGAGCCGCGACAAGGATAATGCGTTTCAAACCATCACCGACCAGACCTATGCCGCTAAGTGGAAGGTATATTTCTTCTGGCCGAAGGATTTTACCTTTGTATGCCCGACCGAGATCGCTGCTTTCGGCAAGCTGAACGGCGAGTTCGCTGACCGGGACACGCAGTTGCTGGGCGGCTCGACCGACTCCGAGTTTGTGCACCTGGCGTGGCGCAACAACCATGCCGACCTGAAGGAGCTGCCGTTTCCCATGCTGTCCGACATTCGCCGCGACCTGTGCGAGCAGCTAGGCATTCTCGACCTGAAGGAAGGCGTCGCACAGCGGGCTACGTTTATCGTCGATAACGAAAACGTGATCCGGTTCGTGTATGTCACGGATCTGTCGGTAGGCCGCAATCCGCAGGAAGTTCTGCGTGTGCTGGATGCGCTGCAAACCGACGAACTGTGCCCCTGCAACTGGCAAAAGGGCGAGCAGACCATCGACGCCTAGGCCGCGAAGTGTGAGTGGGCTCGCGCCTGTTTGGCCGCGGGCTCACCCCTGCCTCACTAACAAATGCTATTCAGCAGCGTGGACTCGCGCGCAAAGGAACGCCCATGCCTATCGATAACTTGATCGATACACTCCCGGACTACGCCAAGGACCTGAAGCTCAACTACTCGACGCTGGTGCGCCAGAACACTGAGCTGACTGAGCAGCAGTTGTGGGGCACCGTGGTCTCGACCACGATTGCCACTCGCAATGCCCGGCTGACCGAAGCCGCGCTGCCTGAAGGGGCGTCTCACCTGTCGGCCCAGGCCCTGAGTGCCGCCAAGGCAGCGGCCGCTGTTATGGGCATGAACAACATCTACTATCGCTTTCTTCACCTGAGCTCGAACGAGAAGTATGCGACGATGCCGGCCCGGCTCCGCATGAACGTACTGCGGACCCATGGCGTGGATCCGGTCGACTTCGAGTTATGGTCTTTGGCGGTCTCGGCGGTCAATGGTTGCGGCAAGTGCGTCGACTCGCATGAGAAAGTACTGCTCGGCAAAGGGGTGACCGAAGACCTGATACTGGCGGCGGTCCGCGTGGCCTCCGTGGTGCATGCCATTGGCACGGTGCTGGACGCGGAAGCGGTGGCTGAGCCGGTAGCAGTGTGATTGCCTGATCGCAATGAAAAAGGGCATCCGGTTGCAGCCGGATGCCCTTTTCATTGCACGGCAGCTTGTTTAGAGCGTCTTTTTCGACAGGTACCAGGTTTCCACCTGGAGGCCTGCTCCGCCGCCATTGGTGCGTTTTTCTGCGTCAGCGACCGTGGCCGGGCTGGGCACAATCACCGGCTCGCCCGGCACCCAGTTGGCCGGGGCGGCCGTGCCGTTCTTGTCCGTCATCTGGATGGCTTCAAACACGCGAATAAGCTCGTCAACCGAGCGGCCCAGCTGCGGCGGGTAATAGATAAGCGCGCGGATGATGCCCTTGGGATCAATGGCAAACACGGCCCGTACCGCCGCGGTGTCCGACACTGCTTCATGCACCAGGCCATAGGCGTTTGACACTTTGAAATCCAGGTCGGCGACCACTGGAAAGGTGATCTTGACGCCCGAAATCTGTTCAATGTCGCGAACCCAGGCGATGTGGGAAAAAACGGAGTCGATCGACACACCGATGGGCTGGACGTTGAGACGGTCCCAGTCGGCCTGCCGCCGCGCAAACTCGATGAACTCGGTGGTGCAAACGGGGGTGAAGTCAGATGGGTGCGAAAACAGCAGGACATACTTGCCGGCGGACGTGTAGTTGCTGAGCTTGATGACGCCATGGGTGCTTTTCGCTTCGAAGTCGGGAGCCTTCTCAAAGATGCGCGGAATACGGGATTCGGCTGTGATGCTCATGCAGTCTCCTGGGGTAAGTCGGCTTGTGGCACTGGGTGGACTGGTTCCGCTGCGTCCCGGTGGATCCAGAACGGTTCAGCGTGGATCAGCCGCGAAACAAACGGCACTGCTTCTTAGAGATGCCGCAGGGTGCCGAACTGGTCCGGGAAGTGAATGGCGGTCGCGCGAGCGGCTGAAGTGCCCGCTGGGCCGGCGACCGCATCGTACAGCGCACACCGCAGGTGTCCACACGCAAGGGCTGCAAAGCAGGGATCGAGTTGGATAGAAGGGTCGGCACGGCCAGGCATTCCCCTTTGAAGCCATCCTTGCAACAAGTGCAACGTGAGCCCCAGCGTAGCACAGGCAACGGGCCGGGTGGGAGGAGATGGCATTGATGCGAGAGTACCGGTACTGGCTGGTGGATGTTTTCACGGAAACAGCCCTGGCAGGCAATCAGCTAGCCGTGTTTTTGAACGGCGCAGGCCTCCGCGACGCAGAAATGCAGGCGATCGCGCGCGAAATGAACCTGTCGGAAACAACGTTCTGTTTTCCAAGAGAAGGGGGAGCCGGGCTGGGCGGACAGGGCCGTGGACCGGGGGTGCGGGTTCGGATCTTTACGACGGACGAGGAACTGCCGTTTGCTGGGCACCCCACCCTGGGGACGGCAACCGCCCTGCGACTGACTGTGCCGGCCCTGCAGGATGCAGCGGAGGTGGTCCTGCAGCTACCGGTCGGGCCAGTGCCGGTTCGGTTCAGTTCGCCGGGCGCGGGCGAGGCGGGGTCGCCGTTTGGACGAGCCGTAGGAGGCGAAATGGAACAGCCCCTGCCCCGGTTCGGGCAGTGGCACGACCGGGAAGCGGTCGCATCGGCACTGGGCTTGCCGCCGGCAGCCCTGGACCGCGACAAGGGGGTCCAGACGGTTTCGACCGGCATGCCGTTCGTGGTGGTCCCGCTTGTCACAGTGGAAGCACTGGGCAGCCTGCAGCCGGCACGCGTGGAGTCTGCAACGTACCTGCCCGGCACCGATGGCAAATGGTTCTACCTCATTGCGCCTGCAGGTGGAGGCGGAAGGCACTGGCGGGCGCGCATGCCCTTGTATGGCGGCGAAGACCCCGCCACGGGCTCAGCCGCTGGCTGCGCGACCGCCTACCTGGTACGGCATGGCTTTGCGCCGCCGGGCACCCCCTTGTTGATCGAGCAGGGTGTTGAGATGGGCCGGCCCAGCCGGTTGCATACCCGCGCCGTGTTGTGGGGCCAGGGAACCGACGGCCGATGGGACGCCGGGAGCTATGTGCGGGTGGGCGGCAGCACTGTTCCCGTGGCAGAAGGACGTTTTTTCCTTCCGTGATGCACATCGCTTCCACAGGGCGAGAGCCGCACAGGGGGCGGCTTTCGTCGTTTTGGGGCAACTTTTCCTTCCTTTCATGCACGGGTGAGCCGCGGATTCGCCTTACATTCGCCCTTGCGCCCACCCTCATCGGTCCGTAGTCTGGGCAAGCGTTCGGGAGCCAGGCAGTACGGCAAACGATCGCAACTTTCGCCTTTTACCGACAACCTGAACGAACCGGAGCCGAGGGAGTAGCCAACGGCCTGCCGCGGTAGACCCGCCCAGAAGGGCGAGTCGCACCAAAGCAGGACGCCCAAACCGAAGCTTTTGTTCCCCGTGTCTTGATCTCGTTCCGCGCCGCCTGGCGGACGGGCGAGGACGCCACCAACGTGCCTTGAGGCGCGATCGCCGGAGTCTTGTCTCCGTGCGACGCCCTTCACGGCGCGGGCGCCCCCGCTCGCTCTCCCGAACAGCGCCTGCCGAGATGGCACGGCCACGAAACCCCGCCCGGGGTGCATACGCCGGGTCCTGCCTAAAATAGCAGGGCCGGCAAGCAAGGACAAAGAAGCAACGATGCGGCCTAGAAAAGTGATTCTTCTTGTAGACGGCAATGAGCAGGCCCTGAGCGTGCGCAAGTTTATGCTGGAAACCCGCGGCTACCGCGTTGTGGAAGCCGATGGGGCCGCGGGCGCGCTCGAGCGTTTTGCCGAAGGGGGCATCGACCTTGTGGTCAGCGACCTGCTGCTGCCCGGCATGGACGGCAACGAGATGGTGCGGCGCATCAAGGCCGAGGCGCCTGAAACGCCGGCCATGCTGGTGAGCTCAACCGTGAAAGACTTCGCACGGGCCGACG
>CAXTYP010000095.1:0-1493 GCA_964248435.1 uncultured Acidobacteriaceae bacterium
GCCGCTCCCTCCAGGTAAACCGCACCACGTCGCTCCCGCTCATGGTTTCCGCATGCAGGCCCGAGTAGGTTTCAATGCGCCACCGCAGGTAAGGACTGCGCCAGGGCCGCAGCCGAAAGCCTCGCGTCGCATTCCAGATGAATCGCAGGGGTGCCAGCACCGGTCCAGTATAGGCGGCCCGTTCCCGGTCGGGCCGAGGCACAACGGGTCGTAATCCTGCGCCAGGGCCCGCGTTTTTCGCTTATGCCTTTGTCTCGATTGCACTTACCCCGATTGAAAACACCTCCTTGACGGACGGCAGGAGCGTTCCACGTGGAACAATTAGCGGCCCCCAGCCAGCCCAGAAGCAACTCGGCCGGCCCATCTTCCATCCGACTGTGTTACAGCTTCAGTCAGGTCCAGATGACAGACGGGTGACCACAAGCCATGTCCTCGATGTCCCAGCTTCCCCAGTCCGCCCTGGTCGTCGCCGTGCTTCTACTTCTGTGCACGGGCTGTGACGTCGCGCATGGGCCTGGCAAGCGAGGCGGGCTGGCTCCCACGCTTTATGGTGAGGGAGCGGCGCGGAACGTCGCCAGCCCCAATGCCCCATTCCTTGTCCGCGTTGGCCCACCGTCGCTGTCGCAGCGCCCGCAGGTGTTGGACAACGGGCTGGATGCCGACACGGCACCAGCCTGTTTGCCCGCTCAACTCTCTGTTTGGGAGTCGGCGGCACGCAACAATGGCAACCGGCACAGCTTGAGCTTTGCCGTCGGCAACGCGGGCGAAACCTGCCGCCTGCGCGGCTTCCCTTCCATCTCCCTGCTGCGAGCCGACGGCTCGCTTGTCAGCGAGATCACCCTGCGCAAGGTATCCGGCTCGGTCCTGTCCGCCACGCGTTCCGCTCCCTCGGCCAGTGGCAGTTCAACGCAGGACGACCCCCGTGACAGGACGGCCGGGGCTCCGTCGCCCTCCGTCGTGCTGCCGCCCAAGGGGGAAGCGAGCTTTGAGCTGGGCTGGACCGCGGGCTCTGACTGCGAGCCGGTCAGCCGCATCGCCATCGGCATGCCCGGCACCAGCCGCGCAGTCGTTCTGCCGCGCCAGTTGCTGGTTTGCCAGGGAGAGGTCTTGATCACCGCCCTCGCGGCTCCCAGCAGCGACGAGTAGGCGCCCGCCGCCCGGTGAGCAGGTCCTTACTCTCTAGTGAGGCTTGGCCGCCGTACCTTCCGTCGGCTGCGGTGTCACCGACTGTTCCTTTTGCGAGTCCACCGGCGCGCTCTGGTAGGTGGAATACTGGCCCGTCGGCGGCTTCACCTTGATCAGAAGCTCACGCGTCGGCTGGTCATTGGAAAAGGTTTCCCCATAGGTTTGAAAGCCGGTCTTGACGATTTGGACCTGCACCTGGTCGCCGATCGGGATTACGTCAAGCACCGCCCGGCCCTGCTCGTCGGTCTTGATCTCCATGTTGCCCTGGTCCTTGCCATCATGGAAAGTGTGAAAGATAACAGCGGCAT
>CAXTYP010000095.1:1593-8814 GCA_964248435.1 uncultured Acidobacteriaceae bacterium
TCCATGTTGCCCTGGTCCTTGCCATCATGGAAAGTGTGAAAGATAACAGCGGCATTTTCCACCGGCTTGCCATTGGACGCACGTGTCACGCTTATGGCGATGTGCGCGACCGGCGGCGGATCCTTGTACTTGCGACCGCGCTTCGCTTCCTGCGCGTGGGAGGCCGCGGTGCTGACAAGCCCGGCCATCAACAGCGCGCCGGTGGTCGCCCGCAGGGTGCGGCAGAGTGAGTTCCGATCCATTCTGTTAATGCTGGCCATGCTGGCATTGTACCGCCGCATCGAAAGCCATTGCGTGCGGCTGCCGCTGGGCCGGTCCGAGCATCACAGTGCTTGTCAGCCGACTGCGCTGCTACACAAGGGCGGGCGAGCAAACAAGGAGAACATGGTCATGGCAACAACCAGCGTGAAGGAAATGCCGGCAAAAAAGGGTCGCGAGTCCGGCGGCAACCCGGGACCACTTACACAGATCAACACCAAGATGTACAAGAACCGCGTCGCGCTTTCCGATGAGCAGAAAAAGGACGCTGTTGCCGTCATGCAGGAGCGCCTGGCCGATGCTCTCGATATGTACTCGCAGGCCAAGTTCGCCCACTGGAATGTCAAGGGCATCAACTTCTACCAGCTCCACCTGCTGTTTGACAGTGTGGCCGACGCGATCTTTCCGCAGATCGACCAGATCGCCGAGCGCATGACGCAGCTGGGCGGCGTGGCCAATGGCACGGTGCGGCAGTCCGCGGCCGGCTCCTGCATCCCCGAGTACGACAGCTCGCTGACGGCGGGAATGGACCATGTCGAAGCGCTTTCCAATGCTCTGGGCAGCTACTGCCAGGCCCTGCGCGCGGCTTCTGACAAGATCGATGAGATCGGCGACGAGCCCACCTCGGACTTCTTCAAGCAGCTGACGGTGGAAGCCGAGGAGCAGCTGTACTTCCTGGAATCGCACCTGGAAGCCGGGCCGGTGGAATAAGCGAAGCGGTTTGGAAATACCAAGGGCGGCCCTGAAAAGGCCGCCCCGATTGTTTACGGAACGAAAGCGATGCGAGAATAGCGCTATGGCGGATGCAATTCGAACGGGCGTGGTCGGTTTTGGACTTGCAGGGCAAGTGTTCCACGCGGCAGTGATCAACGAAACACCGGGGCTTGAGCTGGCGGCCATTGTGGAACGCTCAGGCGGCTCGCGAGCCGAGGCCAAGTACCCCGGGGTCAAGGTATGCAAGTCAGTGGACGAGATGCTGGCCGACCCATCGGTGCGGCTGTGCGTGGTGGCCACACCCAACAACTCGCATCGTGCACTGGCGGAGCAATGCCTCCAGGCGGGACGGCACGTCGTTGTGGATAAGCCGTTGGCCTTGTCGAGCGAGGACGCGGCCGCACTTGGCAAGCTCGCTCGCGAAAAAAAGCTCCTCCTGTCGGCGTACCACAACCGTCGCTGGGATGGCGATTACCAGACCGTCGCACGGCTGCTGGAAAGTGGCCGACTGGGTCAGCCGATCCTGTTTGAATCCCACTTCGACCGGTTTCGTCTGCAGCCGAAGCCGGGTGCCTGGCGCGAAACCGAGGATGCCGGCGGCGGCATCCTGTTCGACCTGGGACCCCACCTGATTGACCAGGCGCTGGCGCTGTTCGGCCCGCCCACCACCTTGTGGGCCGACAGCAGGACGGACCGCGAGAACAGCGCGGTCGACGATGCTTTCGATATTCAGCTGACCTACCAGGAGTCAGGGCGGGCAGAGTTGCGGGCTCTGCGCGTGTGGCTGCGCTCCACCATGGCAGCGGCCAGCCCGGGGGCGCGCTTTACCCTGCATGGGACGGGCGGCAGCTTTGAAAAGTGGGGGCTGGACCCGCAGGAAGCCGCGCTCAAAGCCGGTGCCAGGTTCACCGACGACGAATTCGGGCAGGATGCGCCCAAGAGCTGGGGGCTGTTTACCGCGCCGGATTCACAGCCGGAAACGGTCACCACCTTGCCCGGCGACTACAGGAAGTACTACCAAAATGTTTGCGGCGCCATTCTGGGCACAGTGCCACTTGCCGTGACGGTGGGTGAAGCGTGGTGCGTGGCGAAGCTGATTGATCTGGCCCGGGAAAGCAGCCGAACCGGGAGCCGTGTGAAGGTGGACCTGCGCGAGGCTGAGCAGCTTTAGCCATGCTTCGAGCCGGCTTCAAGAGCAGGTCACGAACTGGCGTCCTCCCGCGCGGGGAGTGTTGGTGCCTGCTCGTCGTTGCTTTTCTCGCGCTGGGAACAGCGAGCGCCCAGAAACCGCGCGATCCACTTTCGGGCAAGCAGGTCGATGAGGTGCGCGAGCTGGGCGACCGTCCGGTGGAACGAGTCAAGCTGTTCCTGAAGTTTGTGAACGAGCGGGCAGAGGCGATCCACGAGTTGACGCCGCACAGCACCGAAAACAACCGTCCCGCAGAGCTGCGCGCGCGCTATGAAGAGTTCACCCGCTTGGCCGACGAACTGGCCGAAAACGTGGACACTTATGACAGCGACCATGCCGACCTGCGAAAGGCGCTACGGCTGGTTGCGGACAGCAGCGCGAAGTGGCCTATGGTGCTGAAAGCTCCGGCACCGGACGATACTTATGACTTCTCTCGCAAAACCGCGCTGGACGCCGCCGAGGCGGTGCGGGACCAGGCGCAAAAGCTGCTGGGCGACGAGGAAAGCTACTTTGCGGCGCACAAGGACGAAGCCGGCAAGAATGGCAAGGCACCGACACCGGAGTTGTAGCTGGCCGGAGAGCTGGCCGTGCGACTCGCGCGTCGGCCTGCCCTTATAGAATCA
Organism: uncultured Acidobacteriaceae bacterium; assembly: GCA_964248435.1. Taxonomy (GTDB): domain Bacteria; phylum Acidobacteriota; class Terriglobia; order Terriglobales; family Acidobacteriaceae; genus EB88. Next base: position 4,378 of record CAXTYP010000095.1, read on the forward strand.
AGGACGAGGATCAAATGGCTGACATCCACCGCAGAAAAACAGTGACGGCGACCGTGGGCGGCGTGCGCGTGGGCTCGGAGGCACCGGTGGTGGTGCAGTCGATGACCAACACCGACACGGCCGATATTGAGGGCAGCATCGCGCAGATCGCAGCGCTTGCCGCGGCGGGCTCGGAGCTGGTGCGGGTAACGGTCAACAATGACGACGCGGCACAGGCGGTTCCGTATATTGTCGAAGGGCTGGACCGGCTGGGGCTCCAAACGCCGATCGTGGGTGACTTCCACTACAACGGCCACCTGCTGTTGACGAAGTTTCCGGCCTGCGCACTGGCGCTGGCAAAATACCGGATCAATCCGGGCAACGTTTCGATTGGCCGCAAGAACGACGATAACTTTCGAGCCATGATCGAGGTGGCGGTCGCGAACGGAAAGCCGGTGCGGATCGGGGTGAACTGGGGCTCGCTCGACCAGGCGCTGCTGACCGCGATGATGGATGAAAACTCGCGGCAGGCGGCCCCGCTGCCGGCGCGCGATGTGATGATGGAGGCGATGCTCAAGTCGGCGCTGAGCTCGGCCGAAGCCGCGGAGCGCTACGGGTTGCGGCACGACCAGATCATCCTGAGCGCCAAGGTTTCGGGCGTGCGCGACCTGATCGACGTGTACACGATGCTGGCAGCGCGCTGCGACTACCCGCTGCACCTGGGGTTGACGGAAGCGGGCATGGGCGTCAAGGGCATCGTGGCATCTGCGGCAGGGCTCGCACCATTGCTGCTGGCCGGTATCGGCGATACGATCCGTGTTTCACTAACGCCGAAACCGGGCGGCGACCGCACCGAGGAGGTGCAGTGCGCGCAGCAGATTCTGCAATCGCTGTCGATTCGCTCGTTTACGCCACAGGTAACGGCGTGCCCCGGCTGCGGGCGCACGACCAGCACATTCTTTCAATCGCTGGCGGAGCAGATCCAGGACTATCTCCGCGCGTCGATGCCAGCCTGGCGGCAGCAGTACCCGGGCGTCGAGGAGATGAAGCTGGCGGTCATGGGCTGCATCGTGAACGGGCCCGGCGAGTCCAAGCACGCCAATATCGGGATCTCGCTGCCCGGGACCTTTGAAGAGCCGAAAGCGCCAGTGTATGTGGATGGGCGGCTGGTCACGACCCTTCGCGGAGACTCGATCGTGCAGGATTTTCAGAAGATCCTGGACGAGTATGTACGGACTCACTATGGGGCGCGCGTTGGCAACCGGTTGGAGGCGTCGGCTGGAGCTGAAACAAAGGCATGGTCGAAGGGAAAGAACGAGCTGGTCCAGGTGCGGTAGCCGCAGGGATCGATGAAAGGCTGCGGGGCTCCCCCGAACCGGTCATGACCGACGTACTCTGGCGCGTTGTGGGCACGGGCAGTAACCTTGCATCACTTCTGGTCGCCAGGTGCTTGCCGTGCGCATTGTTTTGCTTTTTCTGCTGTGTCCGCTGCTGGTGGTGACCGCGTGTTTCGCGTCGGACCGGCCTTGTTATACGCCGGAACAAGCGTCGGAGCACGCGGGCAAAGAGATATGCCTGCGTGCTCACGTTTATGACGTTGTTGAGGACACGGACGGGATGCGGTACCTGGATGTTTGCAAGCCGGGTGTGCCGGACGAGAGCTGCCGGCTGACCATTGTGAGCCTGCCGGGAGACCGCAGGGACGTTGGGGTGCTCGACGGCATACGCGAGCAGGATGTGCGGCTGCGAGGCGTGGTGCATGGTCTGCATGGGCAGTCCGTGATGCTGTTGAGCCATGTACGGCAGTTCCATGATGGACCGGAAAAGTTTCATCCAAACCCTGAGCTGCTGGGGAACTTTTCGGCCGAGCATGCAGGAACGGGCTTCAAGGATCCGGAGATGCGGGAGCGTAAAACGAAGCAGGCGTCGGCGTTTAAAGGGGCGCGCGGGAGTAAGTACTAGGTTGTTTGATTCGTGCAGGGCAGGCAGGGCTACAAGCATTCACCCTTAGTGGCGCCTGGACCTTTGGACCAGGTCAGACCACAGGGCCGGACATCTCCCGCAGCTGTTTGAGGGGATAGGAAGTGCCGCGCCAGACGACCGCGCCGCGTGCCAGGGTGAGCACGATGGAGCGAAGCAGCGCATAGCTCAAGAACACACTCGCGACGGGAAAGGAAGCGGCGTACCAGGCCGACGAGCCGCCTTCCCGTTTAAACAGCCGGTAAAAGACTGCGATCGAAGCGAGGCTCAGGAGGCTTGCCGTGCGCATCAGGGGCGGGCCAAGGAGTCCGGCGGCCGGCATGAGGCCGAAAACAAGGATGCCGAAAGCCGCGCCGCAGGCCGGAAGAAGCTGAAAGCGGAAGGCAGCGAAGGAGTTCTTGGTGACATTGCGGATGATGCCGAGAACCCCCGGGGCCCAGTGCACGGTCACGAGGTTCGGGCCCAGAGCCACCTGCTGCCGGAATCTATGGCGTTTGATCTCGATCGCGAGGCGGACATCCTCGAGCACCTCCATTCGGAGGGCGGCAAATCCGCCGATCGCCTCGTAGGCCTCACGGCGTACAAGGTTAAAGGCGCCGACACCGAGGCGGTCCTTGCTGTCTGGGTCAGGGACGCGCCAAAGGCGCACAGCCCAGGCGGAGTAAACCTGCAGGGCGGAGATCATCATGTGCTCGCCCCAGGTTTTCAGGAGGGGGGTCGGCAGCAGCACGAGGTGGTCCGCCCCGTCAGCGACCGCGAGCTGCATGGCACGACGAAGGGCGTCGGGACGAAAAAAGATGTCGCCATCGGTGAAAAGCAGGTACGGCGCGTCCGTGGCGGCGACGCCTTGCGCCAGCGCGTTCTGTTTGCCCATCCAGCCTGCGGGCAGCTCACGGATGTGGAGGACGGTGAGCGGGATCGGGCTATCGGCGTGCTCGCCGGCCAGTGCATCGAGGATGGCGCCGGTACCGTCGGTGGAGCGGTCGTCGACGGCGATGATTTCAAGGCTAATGGCTCCCTGGGCAAGCAGGGAGCGGACTGTGCCGGCGATTGCGTCTTCCTCATTGCAGGCGGGCACGATGACGGCAAGACGCGGGAGCGGTTCTGCCGGCAGCTTGTCAAAGGCGGGCGAAAGAAGATCGGGCACGCGGTCAAAGTTGCTAATCAGGTCGACCGTGCGCCAGACCCAGCCAACCGCGAACAGGCAGTTCAGGGCTGTTCCGGACCACAGCAGGACAGTTTTGGGAGACAGCGTGTGCTCCTTCTCGAGCGTTTCAATGATGACCGGACGGACCCGGCCAGCTTCTATGCGACGTCGCTGATTACTTCCCGGTGTTGTTTTCCGGGCTACTTCTCTGGACGGGGCCAGCGTGCGTCGACCAGGGTTGAGATGCCTCCGCGAGGGCGGAAATTGCCATGGACGTGAGCCCAAACGGGGTCGCAGGCCTTGACCACGTCGTTCAGCACCTGGTTGACGATGTTTTCCTGAAAGATGCCGAGGTTGCGGTAACAGAAAAGGTATTCCTTGTAGCTTTTGAGCTCAAGGCAGCGCTGGCGTGGCATGTAGCGCAGTTGGATCACGCCGAAGTCGGGCAGCCCGGTCTTAGGGCAGACGGAGGTGAACTCCGGATCGTCGATCAGGATCTCGTAGCCGGCGAACTGGTTTTCCCAGGTTTCAATCTCCGGGAAGCTGGTATCGAGGCCGGCTTTCGCGTGTTGATCGGTGTAGCGGGGCAAGGAGGTAGCCATATTTCGAGTTTATCCGACCGGCTTTTTAGCTGATCGGGACGGTCTTCCTGTCGCGACGCGGCCTGCTCACGCCGTGCGAGCCTCATTGGCCTGGAGCCGGAGGGCTGCGCTGTTTTGTTCTCCTTCCTTTACTCCCCGATCGCTCATCGCTCATCGCGCAGGGATGCCCTATTCGGCCATGCTATTCCGTAGCTCACGTAGCCGGACCCGCCCCGGGCATTGGCTGTCACGGCGGATCGCGGACTGCGCCTGAGTTCACTTCGCACCGGCAATGGCGCGTGGCCATGCCGCGGGGCCAGGCTCCTTCCGTTGTGCGGGGGAGCTTGGACGGGCTTCGGTATACTCGGAATCGGTCGACCTCTGACCCGATCCCGCATGCCCAATGGAAACTCGAGCCGCAAAACACGCATTCTGATCTGGACCGTTGCGGTTCTTGTGGTGGCGCTGGTGTTTTACCTGGCCCACCTGGCAACGCGCACGGTGTTGCAGGTGCGGGTATTTACCGTGGAGCGCGGGTCGATTCGAAGCACGCTGGCGACCAACGGCAAGGTGCAGCCGGTGACGAATTACGAGTCGCATGCGCCGTTTCCGGGTTTGATCGAGAAGGTGCTGGTGCACGAGGGCGACCGCGTGGCGCAGAAACAACTGCTGGTAACGATGGACGAGGCGGATGCGCGCACGCGCTTGGCGCAGGCGCGGGCTTCGCTTGCGGGGGCACTCGCGAACCAG
>CAXTYP010000096.1:0-8803 GCA_964248435.1 uncultured Acidobacteriaceae bacterium
CGTGTTTTCGCGCGTGGCGAGTACGCCGAAGCGCTGGCCGAAGGAGACCGGCTGCCGGACGCCCGTGCCGATGAGATCGCCGCGAAGCTGCACCGCTATACCGGCCTTTCTGTCGCCTACATCAGGCAGGCCAAGCTCCGCATCAACCCCGCCCGGTTCCGGCGTGAACTGCTGCGAGACCAAGGCAAAATCCTGGGGCGCTACGACGCTCGCTTTGAAGGCACCGAGCCCGATGCGGCCGGTGAGTTCCCCGACTACGACCCATCGGACACCGGGATTGCCGGCGCTTATGTCGCCGCCGTGCATGACTATCTCGGACGCGAGTTGCATTATGAAACTACGGATGAGTACAAGCTGTCGGCCGGTACCATTGGCGAGTGGGACTGGCATCACCGGCCGGCTGGCGGCGGCAATGGCGGCGGCGGACGGCCGCAATTGCTGCCCTATGTGGCGGGGGACCTGGCCGATACCATGCGTAAGAACCCCAAGCTCCAGGTACTCTCCGCCAATGGATGGTTTGATCTCGCGACGCCGTTTTTCGCGACCGAATACGAGCTCGACCACATGATGCTGACCCCGGAGCTGGCCCGCCATGTGCGCTACACCTACTACCCCGCCGGCCATATGGTGTACCTCAACGTGGACGCCCTGCGACAAATGCGCGAGGAGCTGCGGCCCTTCTATGCGGAGGCAGCGAAGTAGGGGCTGCTTCTATTGAAATCTGTATGGTTCCTGCGTAAAATAAGAAGCAAGACTCGCGTTCCCGGGTCGGCTCTGCATGGTCGGCCAAGGGTTGCGAGCAGGAGTCCTTACACATGGCGAAACGTCGCGGGAATCCAAACTGGGGAAAGCCTGAGCCGATCGGCCCTGTTGTCCCCACAGTTACCTCATTTGAGCTGGTCGTGAAGGAGTACAAGCTGACCCCGGACCAGTATGAGCGCTCCACCCGGTTGCGGGAGTGGGCGCGCCGGAATCGCAATTCAAAGTACATTCCGGAAGCACTGCTGGAAGCCTGGGGCTTTGAGATCGAGTCCACGCTGTAGTATCTTGCGGAAGTGGATCAAAGGCCGCCAGCAGGCGGCCTTTTCCTTGCTGGCAGCGGGTGGACCGACACGTATGGCGATGACTTTCAATACCCCGTTCGCAACGGTTGAAGAAGCACTGGACGAGTTCCGCGCCGGGCGCATGATCATTGTTGTTGACGATGAAGACCGCGAAAACGAGGGCGACCTTACCCTGGCCGCTGAGTTTGTTACCCCGGACGCCATCAACTTCATGGCGAAGTTCGGGCGCGGTCTCATCTGCCTCACCCTGACCGAAGAGCGCGCCGACTACCTCCGGCTGCCGCCGATGACCGCGTCCAACTCTTCGCGTTTCGGCACGGCGTTTACTGAAAGCATCGAGGCCCGTGAGGGCGTCACCACCGGTATCTCCGCCGCCGACCGTGCTCATACCATCCAGGTTGCGATTGACCCTGGCTCCACGGCCGCCGATCTCGCCCGTCCTGGCCATGTTTTTCCCCTGCGCGCTCGCAAGGGTGGTGTTCTGGTGCGTGCCGGGCAGACCGAGGCCTCGGTCGACCTCGCGCGCATGGCGGGTCTCCGCGCCGCGGGCGTCATCTGCGAGATCATGAACGATGATGGTTCCATGGCTCGCGTCCCCGACCTGGTCGGGTTTTGCCGTACCCACGGCATGAAGATGCTGACCGTGGCCGAGCTCATCCGCTACCGGCTGCAGCACGAGCGGTACATTGTGCGTGTCGCCGAAACCGAGCTGCCGACCCCCGACGGCCCCTTCCGCATGATCGCCTACGAGAGCGAGGTCCACGGTGGCGAAAGCCACCTGGCGCTGGTGCGGGGCGATGTTTCCCAGCTCGATTCCCAGTCCGATCCCGCGTCCGAGCCGGTGCTGGTGCGCGTCCACTCCCACTGCCTGGCCGGCGAAGTCTTCGGCTCGACGCTGTGCGACTGCCGGGGCTCGGTAGAGCGCTCGATGCGTGCCATTGCCGAAGCCGGCCGCGGTGCGCTGGTTTATCTCCACAATGGCGGCCGCGGCTTTGATGTCGCCCCTTCGGCTAATGCCGGCGCTCTTGCCGCCATTGCGCTTCACCGCGACGCCGGGCGCGGGGCCCAGCGTGAACCGTTGTCGTCCGATGACCGCCAAAGCCGCATCCTTCGGCAGGTCGGCCTCGGCGGACAAATCCTGTCAGACCTCGGCATCCGTCGCATCCGCCTCCTGTCCAACACCCGCACCCATGTTCCCGCTCTCCAGGGTTTTGGCGTCGAGATCGTCGAGCAGGTGCCCATCCCGGAGTGGACCCCGGCCGGGCGGTAAGCCGGCTCCTGGCCTGCGTCACGCCTGCGTGTGAAACCCTTCCAGGCCTGCTTCAAGTTTTCAGGGTGGTTACCGGAATCAGGTCGTGCTTTGCTCGCGACTGTGGCATGATGCCAAAAGGCTGGCTGTCCCGGCTTACCGTGAACACACAGGCTCGCAACTGAGGCGCCCATGGCCCTACCCGCTTTTGCAATAGCCAATCATCCACCAAGCCCCCCTCCCGCAAGCACATCCCTGATCCTCAGGCACATGCCCTCCCTGGACTCCATCCGGGGTGCCGCCATCCTGCTGGTCCTGATGTTTCATGGCTTCGGAAGCTACGCTTGGACGCCGATGTTGGGTCCATTCTGGGGCAGCCTGGCGGCTAGAGTCGTTGCCAGCGGCCGCTTCGGCGTGAACGTCTTTTTCGTACTTTCGGGTTTTCTGATCACCACGCTTCTTTTCAAGGCGCGCGAACGTCCGGACTTTTACAAGGATTTTTATCTCCGGCGTGTGTTGCGAATTCTGCCGGTGTACTTGCTTGTGCTTGCCATTGTGTGGAGCTGCGGCATCATCAGCACTCGATTTCTGATCGCGGCCTTGTTGTTCCTCGCAAACTTTTCCATGCTGTTCGGAGCCCCGATGAGTCAGTTCGGCGCGCTCTGGTCGCTTGCCGTGGAAGAGCACTTCTACCTGATCTGGCCTACCTGTGTGCGGCGTTTAAGCGAGCGTACCCTGCTCGGCATCCTTGCCGCCGTGATCGTCGTTGAGCCTATCCTGCGGCTGCTTGCCATTCACCTGCTGAACCATATCGATATTCATTACAAGACGCCATTTGTTGTCGACTACATTGCCTACGGAGCGCTGCTCTCCCTCGCCATCCGTCAAGGAAGACTCCACACCGGCAACGCGGCGCGTGCCGGTGGGGCCATTCTGGCCATCAGTGGCGCACTGATCCTCCTTGTGATCTTTGAGGAAGCATTTCATCCCGGCAAAACGGTGGAAGCGCTTGCCGACCTACCATTCACGTGGGCCGGCTGTGGCGTGCTGCTTCTCGGCCTCCATCGCGATCACACGCGTCTTCTTAAAACCGGCCGCACGGATTCTCGCGGGATCCTGCCCTTTTATGGCTATATCAGCTACGGCATTTACCTCATCAACGTTTTCGTTTTCGCCAGCCTGGGCGAAGCACTGATGCGTTACATAGGCCCGCAGCGGCTTGGCAACCTGGCAGTCTGGTCCGCGCAGGCGGTCACCTGCATCGGCGTATCGACTGCAATCGCATTTTTATCGCGCCGCTATTTCGAAGGTCCCATCCTGGCGTTAAAGAACAAGTGGCAGGCCGGGGCGGTCGGCACCCCAGGATCAGGCCCAGTGAAGGTTAGGAGCACCCGTGGCTGAACCAAGTACTGGAAGTTGAGCGACCGAGGACCTTCAGCGTACTTTCTCTCCCGAAGCGGAGCCTTGCAGGGCAGGCAGCACCCGGGCGAACCCGCGCCTGTCCAGCTCCGCCTGCAATGCATCCACCGTTGAAAACTGGATGGCCTGCAACCCGACCGTTTGCGCGGCGTCGATGTTTTCCGGCTTGTCGTCGAGAAACAGCGCGTCCATCGGCAGCACCCCGAGCTTTTGACAGGTGTAACGATAAATTTCCGGGTCAGGCTTGGCGATGCCGAGCTCGCACGACCAGGTGTGGTGGTCAAAGCGGCCCAGCCAGCCGAACTCCTGCCGCATGTAGCGGAGCAGCTCTTCACCCATATTCGACAGGATTGCCGTGCGGAACCCGGCATCCTGGATGGCAGCGACCCAGCGCAACATCGTCTCGTTCAGGGTGCTCCACATGGTGACATCGTGCTCAATCAATCGCTCTACTTCGGCCGGCGTCAGCCCAAGCCCGGCATCGTCCGAGATGGCACCCCAGAACGTCTGCCCGTTCAGCTCGCCCAGGTCGTAGCGATGGCGATAGCGCCAGTAGTACCGGTCAAACGCCTCATCGTCCAGCCGCGTCAGGCTTCGCAGTGCGGCCAGTGACCCTGGCTCCTGCGCTGTGCTCAACACCATGCCGTAATCAAAAATCACCGCCTGCAAACCCATGCTCACCCCTTGCTTGTTCTCCATCTTAGCGAGCCGGCAGGAGTGGGAGAATAAACGAAGTGTTTTCCGAACGAACCAACTGGGACCGCGACGAAACATCGCTGGCCCGCGCGCTGCGGCAGCGACGAGCACAAGGGCTGCCCGTCACTGACCTGACCGTCGCAAACCCGACGCAGTGCGGTCTCGCGCTCGACCCGGAAGCATTGCCGGCGCCATGGCGTGAGCCCGGGCCGATGCTGCTCACCTACGACCCGCAGCCTTTTGGGCAACTTCCCGCGCGTCAAGCTGTTTGCGGCTACTATGCGAGCCATGCCGCGGTCGCCGCCCCCGGGCAGGTCTGCCTCACGGCCAGCACCAGCGAGGGCTACAGCTTCCTGTTCCGGCTGCTTTGCAACCCCGGCGACGAGGTGCTGATCGCCTCGCCCTCGTACCCGCTGTTCGACTACCTGGCGATGCTGGACGACATCCGGCTCGTACCGTACCCCCTGGTCTATGACCACGGCTGGTCGATCGAGCCCGGCGCGATCGAAGCCCGCATCACCCCGCGTACCCGCGCCATCGCCCTCGTACACCCCAACAATCCCACCGGCCACTTCATCAGCCCGCGCGAGCGGGCTGAGCTCGAAGCCCTTTGCGCCCGGCACAGCCTCGCGCTGATTGTCGACGAAGTGTTTTTCGACTACCCGTGGAGCATGGAAACGGGGGCAGGCGCCCCGCGTTCGTTTGCGCACGGGCCGCACCCAGTGCTCACCTTTGTGCTGAGTGGGTTAAGCAAGGTTGCAGCGCTGCCGCAGATGAAGCTTTCATGGATCGCGACCTTTGGACCCGAGGCTGAGCGCGATGAAGCACTGGCCCGGCTGGAAGTGATCGCGGATGCTTACCTGTCGGTCGGAGCACCGGCGCAGGTCGCGCTCCGGCACTGGCTGACGGCTGCAAGCGACGTGCAGCAACGGATCCGCGCGCGCGTCGCCGCCAACCTGCGCGTGCTCGACCGAGCTCTGGAGGGAACCGAGATTTCGCGGCTCCATGCCGAGGGCGGCTGGTACGCGGTGTTGCGTCTCCCCGCGCTGGAGCCGGATGAAGCGTTAGCCCTGCGGCTGCTGGGACAGGGCGAGCTGCTTGTTCATCCGGGCTCGTCGTTCGGGTTCCCACCCGCGGGAAGGCTGGTCATCAGCCTGCTCTTGCCCACGGACCCGTTTGCCGTGGCCTGCACCACGCTTGTGTCCGTGGTGGGCAACCCGGCCCAGACCCGTACCCAACTGTAGAGCCGACCTAGACCAGCCCGCGCAAAAACGGGTTCCGCTCGCGCTCATTTCCGATCGTCGTTTCCGCTCCGTGGCCGGGCACCACGAGTGTTCCATCCGGCAGCGGCAGCAGTCGGCTCTCGATGGATCGCAGAATCCGCCGTCCATCGCCGCCCGGCAGGTCGGTCCGGCCGATCGACCCGGCAAACAGCGTGTCACCCGCGATCAGCAGCCCGGCTTCCCGAAACAACACGCAGACACTGCCTTCCGTGTGGCCCGGCGTATGCAGGATCTCGCCCGGCAGCGACGCGAACCCGACCCGCAGGCCATCCTCCGCGCTTGCATCCGGTGCCACCACCGACGGTGGTGCGATGCCGAGCCATCCCGCTTGCACGTCCATCGCCGCAAGCAGTGCGAGGTCGGCCTGGTGCAGCAACACCGGGGCGCCGGTCGCTTCTTTCAGCGCAAGCGCTCCGCCCACGTGATCGATATGCGCGTGCGTGATGATGATCTGCTTCAACCGGAGCTCAAGCGCCCCGAGGCGCGCCAGCAGGTGCGCCGGCCCACCGCGTTGTGCCAGGCCGGGGTCGATGACGATCGCTTCGCCGGTTGTGGGGTCGCCCAGCAGGGTGCAATTACAGGCCAGCAGGCCGACGGGAAAAGTTTCACGGATAAACGGAGCCATAAACTCCATTGTGCACGGGTGTGCACTTGCGATAATGGGACCATGGCGATTCGAAATGAATGGACCGAGTGGCACCTGACGCCGGACGGCTGGAAACGTGGTTCGACGCGTGTGCAGGGCAAGGGCAACACCTGGGCCGACGAGCCTGAGGATCGCGTGCTCTCGTATGTGTACAAAGAGGTGGAAACAAGCGCTTCGCCCGAGGCCCGGGTCAGCGCGGAAGAAACCTGGCGCTCCAAAACAGCCACCGACATCGACGCGCTGCTGCGGCAGTTTGGGACAAGCCCGCAAAAGCTATAAGCCGACTTTTGAGTCGGCTTATAGTTTGCTTGCTTTGTCCTGAAAGGCATGGGCCATACCCTGGCGACCGGGTGGTGCTCCGGTAGGCAAGTCTTACTTTTTTGCTGGTGCGGGATTGTGGGCCGGAGACGAAGTGGACGCGGGCGAGGTCGTCTTGATGCCCGACAGAACGGAATGGTTCACATTCGCCTTGTGCTGCATCAGCACGGTCAGGCCGATACTCGTCAGCATGAACGCGACGGCGCACCAGGTCGTGCTCTTCGAGAGGATGTTGGACGCGCCGCGGGGTCCAAAGGCGGTCTGTGAACCCTGCCCGCCGAACGCGCTCGCGAGGTCGGCGCTTTTGCCCTGCTGCAGCAGGATGACCCCGATCAGAAACAGGCAGAGCAGCACATGAATAATGGTCAGCAGAATCGTCATAAGGGTTCTCTCGGGTGGGCCACAACTGATGGTGCGGAAGGGGGGACTTGAACCCCCATGCCTCTCGGCGCCACCCCCTCAAGATGGTGTGTCTGCCATTTCACCACTTCCGCACTGTGCCCCGAGTATAGCAAAACGGCCTAAGGGTGTACCGGCGAAGGGGGCGGTTGTGGTGCAGCCAACGCCGCATCGATAGCCTTTTGCGCAAGGGGTGCCATCACAGCGTAACCGGCGTCGTTCGGGTGCAGTCCATCGCCGGACAGCTCGCGCCGCAGCATGCCCGAAGAGTCGACCATGGCTTGGAAATAGTCCAGGTACACAAGGCCTCGGCTCGTGCACAGCTGCTTGAGCCAGGCATTCAGCTCCAGGATCTTTGCCGGCGGCCGTCCCGCAAGCATGCTCGCGCCGGCTGGGCCATAGGAGCTGACCGGGGTAATGGACGAGACGACAAAGCGGATGCCGTGGGCCTGCAGGAGGTCGGCAAACGTGCTGAAGTCGGCCTCGATCTGCTCCAGCGTTTCAGGCCCCGTATGGCCGGCCAGGTCATTGGTCCCCGCCAGCACCACCAGCACCGCCGGATGGAGATCAAGCACGTCCTGCCGAAAGCGCACCAGCATCTGCGGCGTGGTTTGCCCGCTGATGCCCCGGTCGATGTATCCCTTGCTGGGGAAGAACTGGTCAAGCTTCCAAAAATCGGTGATCGAATCGCCGAAGAAGATCACGCGCGGGCTGCCCGTCGAGGGCGGCGGCAGCGCGGCATTGGCGGCGGCGTAGCGGTCGAGCTGGCCGAAGTTGAAGGCGATGGAGCGCAGGTGGTCGATCTCGGCCTGCTGACCTTGGGCGGACTGATTCTGCGCGACAGACGGCACCACGGCACGGGGTTGCACGGCATTCGGCTGCGCGGGGCTGGACGGCATGGGAGAGATCGTTTGCTGGGCCTGAGCCAGGGTCGCCGAGAACACAAGCGCTGAAACGGCAGGGAAGAGGCGCATGGGCCTTACGGTACCATCAGTGCCATTGTGCACGAAACGGACATAAAAACGCCGATCGAGCAAGCTGTCGCGCAGCTCGGCCCCGGCCCGCTGACCGAGAAAGGGATTGCCCGGTGGATACGGCCGCTGTTTTCGCGCACGTTGCAGCAGGGCGGAGTGTATCTCCTGGGCCACTCGCTGGGCCGGCCGCTCGATCAAACGTTTGACGATCTGGCGGAAGGCGCACAGCTATGGGCCGACCGGTTGCGTGACGCGCGCGGGCCCTGGCTCGAAGAAGAAGGGCGGTACCGGGCAGCCATCGCGTCCCTGCTCGGGCTCGACCGGCCGGACTGCGTGGTTCCTAAATTGTCCGCCGGTCACGCGCTTCGCGCCGTCCTGAACACCCTGTTGCCGGGCGCGACGGTGCTGACGACCGAAGGTGAGTTCAGCTCGGTGGCGGTGGTGCTGGCGCAGTACGCGGCACTGAGGCGTTTGCGTGTGGTCCGGGCGTCGGCTGATGAGTACGGGCGCTGGACGGCCGCTTGTATGGCTGAAGTCCTGCGGCGTGAGCCGGAAACACGGCTGGTGGTGGTGTCGCACGTTTTCTATGCGAACGGGCAGGTATTCGACGGGCTGCCTGCGCTCGCCGCCGAGTGCCGCCGGCTTGAAGCTGCGTTGCTGGTCGATGCCTATCACTCGCTCGGCGCTGTTCCGTTCACGATGGCGGAGCTGGGCTGCGACTACCTGATCGGCGGCTGCTACAAGTACCTGCGCGG
>CAXTYP010000097.1:0-8745 GCA_964248435.1 uncultured Acidobacteriaceae bacterium
GCCGATGACGCGCAGGTGTTTCTCACGGCGGCGGGGCCGGACGGCAGCTCCAGGCTGGATCGCGTGGTGGCGACCGGGCACGTGGTGCTGACGCAGCCGGGCCGTCGCGGCACCGGAGGGAAGCTGGTGTATACGGCAGGCGACGGCAATTACCTGCTGACGGGCACCCCCGCGGAGCCGCCCCGCGCCATGGACGCGGCCAGGGGAGCGACCACGGGAGCGGCGTTGTTGTTTCGCTCCGGCGATAATGAAGTGGAAGTGCTGAACAGCGATGCGGAAGGAAACAACCGTCGCACGGTGACGGACACACGGTCCCCCAGGTAGATGCAGACCCTTTCAACCGACGAGATCGGCAAAAGCTACAAGGGCCGGCAGGTGGTGCGCGGGGTTTCTGTCACCGTGAGCCAGGGCGAGGTGGTGGGCTTGCTGGGGCCGAATGGGGCCGGCAAGACCACGAGCTTCTACATGATGGTGGGCCTGGTCGCGCCGGATTCCGGGCGCATCCTGGCCGACGATGACGAGATCACGCGCGTGCCGATGTACTTGCGCGCACGCCACTACGGCATCTCGTACCTGCCGCAGGAGCCATCGGTCTTTCGCAAGCTGTCGGTCGAGGACAATATCCTGGCGGTGCTGGAAGCGCAGCCGGTGACGGCGACGGAACGGCGCTCGCGCACCGAAGGGCTGATCGAGCAGCTCAACCTGGGGCACATCCGCAAAACGCGCGGGTTTGCGCTATCCGGCGGGGAGCGGCGCCGGGTCGAGATCGCGCGCTGCCTGTGCATTCGCCCGTCGTTTATCCTGCTCGACGAGCCGTTTTCCGGCATCGATCCGTTGGCGGTCGACGATCTCCAGGAGATTATCTTCGACTTGAAGCGGAGCGGGATCGGGGTGCTGATCACCGATCACAATGTGCGCGAAACGCTTTCTGTGACGGACCGGGCGTACATCATCAACGAAGGCCGGATTTTCCGGGCGGGTACGCCGCGGGCGCTCGGGAACGACCCCGAGGTGCGCCGCGTGTACCTGGGCGAAAACTTCCTGCTGGATTAAGGCCGAACCGAAGGGGGCTCACTCTGATCGATTCGGGTGAGTTCTTGATGGAGGCAAAAGCGGGCGCAAGTTACGGAAGGTTGGAGCAAGTCTGGTTCGGAGCCGCCGGATTTGGGTAGACTGCAGCCACTGATCCTTTGGACCGCCGCGCTTTTACCGCCGCGCAACAGACGCACTATCGAGGTTTTGCCAAACCATGGTTTCACTCCAGCCCAAACTGAACCTTCGTGTGTCGCAGCGTCAGATCCTGACGCCGGGGCTGATGCAGATGGTCAGCGTGCTGGCGCTGAACAAGATCGAACTGAAAGACATGATCCAGGCCGAGATCACGGAAAACCCCGTGCTCGAAGAGCTGGAAGACGCTGTGCCGATGCTGGACCATGTCGCGAGTCGTGAAGCCGAGCGCGAACAGCCGGTGGCGGCAGCCGAAGAACGCGAGCGCGCCGATCCATTCGAAGAAATTGATTTCGGGTCGTATTTTCAGGACTATTTGGACCCTGGTTTTCGGTCGCCGCAGAGCTTTGAGATCACGGACAAGCCTTCGATCGAAAATTTCCTGACCGCGCCGGGCTCGTTGATCGACCACCTGCAATGGCAGGTGGGTGCGCTGTCGCTTTCGCCGGCTCTGCGCTGCGGGGTCGACTACATCCTGGGCAACCTGGACGAGGATGGCTACTGTGCGGCCAGTGAGGGGGAGCTGTATGCGGGCTGGCTGCGGGAGCTGGCCGCCATGCCGGGGGTGCGGGAGCACGCGGACGCCGAGGACGCGGAAGCATTGCTGGCCAGCGCGCTCCAAACCGTGCAGTCGCTGGACCCGGTGGGCGTGGGCGCGGTGGACCTGCGTGAGTGCCTGCTGTTGCAGCTCGGGGCCGCCCGCAGGAGCTTTACGGATCTGGGGAGCAGGGAAGCGGGGCTGCTGGAGGTAGCGCACCGGATCGTGGACTGCTGCCTGCCCCTGCTGCACAAGCGTGACCCGCGCGAGCTGAGCCGGGCGGCGCAGGCTACGCCGGAGCAGGTAGCCGAAGCGCTCGAATGGATCCGGAGGCTCGACCCGCGACCCGGGCAACGCTTTCAGCCGAATGACGCGCGGCTGATCGAGCCGGACGTGCAGATTGTGAAGCGCGACGACGTGTGGATCGCGGTGATGGACGACGAAAGCCTGCCGACGCTGCGGCTGAACCGCGAATATCGCAAGCTGTTGGGCAAGGGCGAAGCCGGCAAGGACGTGAAGGATTACGTCAAGGAGCGCTACCGCTCCGCCTTGCAGCTGATGCGCAATATCGAGCAGCGTAAAAACACGATCCTGCGAACCTGCGACGCCATTGTGCGGCGGCAGCAGGAGTTCCTGGAGCATGGGGTAGAGCATTTGAAACCCATGATGATCAAGGATGTGGCCGAGGAGATCGGCGTTCACCCTTCCACCGTGAGCCGGGCCGTTTCCAACAAATATGCGCACACCCCGCAGGGTGTGTTTGAGCTGCGCTTCTTTTTTTCGGAAGGGGTGAATGGTCCGGAAGGCCCGGGCACACCGTTGATGCTGCTGAAACGCAGGGTCAAAAGGCTGATCGAGGAGGAAGACGCCCACAAGCCCCTGACCGATGACCAGATCACGCATCTGCTTCAAAAGGATGGAATCGATGTCACTCGACGAACGGTGGCAAAGTATCGCGAGGATATGCGCATCCCAAGTACGCATCAGCGGCGCGTGCGCGGCTAGCTCGCAAACGCGCTTCCTGAGAAGGAGCGATGATGGACGTTGAGTACACGGGACGGCACGAGACCGTTGTGACCGAGCAGTTGCGCACGCTGGCGCAGCCTTTTTTGGACCGGGTGGAAAAAATGGTGGGTCGCGGTGCAAGCGCCCACGTGGTGCTCGACTCCGAAAAAAACCGGCAGATCGCCGAAGTGACGGTGAAAACCAAGGCGCACGACCTGGTGGGGCTGTCGGAGTCGACGGTGAGCCTGGAAACCGCGCTGAAGCAGGCACTGGACAAAGCCGAAGCGCAGGCGATTCGCTTCAAGGAAAAGCGCACCACGCAGACGCGGCTGCCCAAGGATGAAAAGGCCGTGGTGGAAACGGCGCTGGAGCGGGGGGGCAAAAGCAAGCGCACGGCGTTGCTGCCGGTCACGGAGTCTCCGCTGGACGAGGTGCTGGGCTTGCAGCCGGAGGTCGCCGCAGCCAAGGGGAACAACGGTGCGGACCATTCCACGGAATCGCACGTGACGCGCGCTATCGACTCGATTGCTCTGCGTCCGATGAGTCTGGAGGAGGCAGTGAAGGAGATGGAAACACGCCATCGCGAGCTGTTTGTGTTTCGCGACCGTGCGGGGCTGCTGAGGATTCTTCATTGCAAGCGCGACGGCGTCTTGGAGCTGATCGAGCTGCCGTAAAGACTCCCTGCCGGTGGCCGGAAAGGTTTGTATCCTTGAGCACGCTTCAATCCGCGAACTGGTCGTGCTTACCGGGCTGTCGGGCTCCGGTAAAGGCTCGGCGCTAAAGGCGTTTGAGGACCTGGGCTATTACGCGGTCGACAACCTGCCGATCGAGCTGCTGCCGCCATTTGCGGAGCTGGTTGCAAGCTCCGCGGCCCACGGCAAGGCAGCGATCGTGGTGGACGTGCGCGAAGGCGAAGCGCTGGAGCGGCTGCCTTCCACCCTACTGAGCATGCGGGAAACGCTGCCGGTGACGGTAGTTTTTATGGAAGCAGCCCGGCCGGCGTTGCTGCGGCGCTACTCGGAAACACGGCGGCCGCATCCGCTGGGGGGGGACGCAAGCGTAGATACCTCGCTTGACGCCGAACGGGCGCTGCTGGAACCAGTACGCAACGTCGCCGATGTGGTGCTCGATACCAGCAATTTCAACGTCCACGAGCTGCGGGCGTACCTCCACACGCGCTTCGGCGCGGAAGCGGGCAAAAGCCTGCTGATCGCGGTCACCAGCTTCGGTTATAAGAACGGCGTGCCGCTGGGTGCGGACCTGGTGCTGGACGTGCGATTTCTCCCGAATCCGCACTTTGTCCCCGAGTTTCGCCCATTGACCGGGCAGGATCGCGAGGTGATCGAGTATGTCGGCAGTTTCCCGCAGACGGGCGAGTTTCTAGCGAAAACGCTGGATATGCTCTTGTTTCTGCTGCCGCACTACATCCACGAGGGCAAGAGCTATCTGACTGTCTCCTTTGGCTGCACCGGCGGCCAGCACCGCTCGGTGATGGTGGCCGAAGAGGTAGGCCGCCGGCTTGCCGCGGAAGGGTACCGGGTCAAGATCACGCATCGCGACATGCCGCGTTGAGGCGCCAGCCGCCCAGCCCCAACCGGGGCCGTCTCTCGCCGAATTCCGTTCCGGTCACTACACTGAAGTGGAGACAGGCATGGTGAGCACCCGAAAGCAATCACAGCACGAGCAGGTTTGCCGATGAAGCGCATCCTGCGTCTGCTCGGCTACCTGCGCCGCTACCTGCCGCAGGCTTTCGCGGCGGTGCTGCTGATGGCGGCGGTGGGGCTGCTCGAAGCGTTTCGCGTCCTGCTGATCCAGCCGATCTTTGACAATGTGCTGCACCCTGGCGCCGGGGTCACGCACTCGGTGCCGCTGCTCGGCACCATCAATGCGCGATTCGGCACCCCCTTTCATTTTTAGCTGCACACGCTGGTGCCGCACTTCTTTCACAATGAGTGGAACGTGGTCGGCTTCGCACTGGTCGCGTCCACGCTGCTCAAGAGCGTGTGCGATTTTTCAGGCACGTACCTGGTCAACTACGCCGGGTTCGGCATGATCACCGACCTGCGCGACGACCTGTACGAAACCATGCTGCGGCGTTCAGCCTCGTTTTTTCAGCGGCACGCGACCGGCACGCTCCTGTCCACGCTGATCAACGATATCGAGCGGGTGCAGTTCGCGATGTCGTCGGTGTTGTCGGACTTCCTGCAGCAATTCTTTACGCTTGTGTTCACCCTGGTGTTGGTCATTGCGCTGGGGGGCAAACTGGCATGGCTGCTGCTGCTGTTTCTGCCAATTGTTGCGCTTTCAGTCCGGCGTATCGGGCGCAAGGTACGCACCACCACGCGCGGCGGCCAGGACAAGCTCGCTGAGATTCAGAACATCCTGCACGAAACCATCACGGGCAACCGCATCGTGAAGGCGTTCAACATGGAGCGCTGGGAGCTCGGCCGTTTTCGCGACGCCGCGCGCAGACTGTTCCGGGCGAACCTGCGATCGGTGCGCGCGCAGGCGCTTTCGTCGCCGCTGATGGACGCGATCGGCGCGATTGCGATCGCGCTGCTGCTGCTGGTCGGGCGCAGGCAGATCCAGAGCCACACGATGACGGAGGGGCAGTTTTTCACGTTCCTGGTCGCCCTGTTCAAGCTGTACGACCCAGTGCGCAAGTTTGCACTGTACTACAACAACTTTCAGCAGGCGCTGGGGGCTTCAAGCGAGATTTTTCGCTTCATGGACGATCACGATGACCTTGTCGAAAAGCCTCGTCCCTACCATCTGAAAGGCTTCAAGAACGCGATCCGGCTGGAAAACGTGGGCTTCGCTTATGCGTCGGATGGAGAACAAACGCCCGTTCTGTTTGGGGTCAACCTGACGGTGCACGCGGGCGAGGTGGTGGCGCTGGTGGGGCCGAGCGGGGCGGGCAAATCGACCCTTGTGAACCTGATCCCGCGATTCTTCGATGTGACGGCCGGACGGATCCTGATTGACGGGCGCGATGTGCGCGAGGTATCGCTGCGGTCGCTGCGCGAACAGATCGGCAAGGTCACGCAGGAGACCATTTTGTTCAACGACACGATCCGCAACAACATCGCTTATGGCCGACCCGACGTGCCGCTTGCCAGGGTGCAGGCGGCGGCGCGCGCGGCCCTGGCGCATGATTTCATCCTGCGCCTGCCGGCAGGTTATGACACGCCCATCGGCGAAAAAGGGTTTCGGCTGTCGGGCGGCGAGCGGCAAAGGATTGCGATTGCGCGCGCCCTGCTGAAAGACGCGCCGATCCTGATCCTGGACGAGGCCACTTCGTCGCTGGACGCGGAAAGCGAGTCGCTGGTGCAGCCGGCGCTCGGCAACCTGATGGAAGGGCGCACGGTGATTGTGATCGCGCATCGGCTTTCGACCGTGCGGCGCGCGACCCGTATCGGGGTGATGGAAGCGGGCGAGTTGACGGCGATCGGCACGCATGACGAGTTGATGGCGTGCTCGCCGACATACCGAAGGCTGTATGAACTGCAGTTCGCCGGCATGGCGGAACAGGAGGCAACGGCGT
Source organism: uncultured Acidobacteriaceae bacterium (assembly GCA_964248435.1). Taxonomy (GTDB): domain Bacteria; phylum Acidobacteriota; class Terriglobia; order Terriglobales; family Acidobacteriaceae; genus EB88. The sequence continues at coordinate 6,315 of CAXTYP010000097.1, forward strand.
GAGTGCTTCGGCCGAGGTGCAGGCGATGGGTCAGCCGCTGGAGGCTGGGAAACAACCGGTGTATTCGATGACCGGCTATGCGCGGGTTTCTGTGCGTCCGGAGAATGCCGCAGCCTTATCGCTGACCCTGAAAAGCATCAACCATCGCTTTCTGGACCTGCAGCTGCGTTTACCCGCCGGGGCCGAGTCGTTGGAAGCAGCCGTGCGCGCGTCGCTGAAAGCCTCACTCGGCCGCGGGCACATTGAGTGCACGCTCACGCTCGACCGGCCGGCGCGGCGCGACGGCGCGGAGCGTCGTCCGGTCGCTATGGAGATCGACCTGCGCGCCCTGGGTGAATACGTGGAGAATTTTCGAGCAGCAGCGGCCGAGCTGGGCCTGGCCGGGCAGCAGCCGGACCTGAACCTGGCGATGCGTTTGCCGGGGATGCTGCTGGGTACCACGGAGGCGCGCGAAGAGCCGAACGGCGAAGAGCAGGTGCTGGCCGAGGCTGCCCTGCTGCGGGAAACGCCGCCCTTGCTGGAGCGCGCGCTCGCGGCGCTGAAGGCCATGCGGGCCGGCGAAGGCGCGGCGCTGGCTGCACTGCTGCACGGCGGGCTCGACCGGCTCGCGCGGCAGGTGGACGAGGTGGGCATGCTGCGCGCCGGGGTGCAGGACGCGCACTTCGCACGGATTGCCGAACGGCTGGAAGCTCTGGTGGGACGCAGCTTTGACCGCGACCGGGTGTTGACTGAAGCGGCCCTGCTGGCCGAGCGCGGCGATGTGGAAGAAGAAGTGGCACGCATGCATACACACATTGCTCACTTCAGGGCGCTGCTGGACGGAGGCGGCGAGGTGGGCAAAAAGCTGGATTTCCTGTTGCAGGAGATGAACCGCGAGGCCAACACGCTGTTGTCGAAAACAGCCGGGACGACGGGCGGCAGCGCGCGGATCACCGAGTGCGGGCTGGCCATGAAAGCGGAAATCGAGAAATTGCGCGAACAGGTGCAGAACCTGGAGTGATTTCTGCCGATAAAGCAGTAAGGAAGAGCGGGGAAGCAAGTGGCAGGCATTCTATTTATCATTTCGGCGCCGTCCGGTTCAGGCAAGTCGACGCTGGTCGCACAGATTCGTTCGCTGGTCGCGGACCTGGAGTTTTCCGTCTCCTACACCACGCGGCCGCCGAGAGGCTCGGAAGAAAGCGGGCGGGAATATCACTTCATCTCCGTCGCGGCATTTGAAGAGATGATCGCGCGGGGCGAGTTCCTGGAGTACGCGGACGTGTTCGGCAACTACTACGGCACGGCCCGCAAGTCGCTGACCGACGCAACCGCCCGCGGCAAGGACCTGCTGCTCGACATCGACGTGCAGGGGGCCGAGCAGGTGCGGGAAAGGATGGCCGAAGCCGTGAGCGTGTTTGTGCTGCCGCCGACGCCCGAGATCCTGGAAGCGCGGCTGCGGAACCGGAGCCGCGCCGAAGGGAGCCTGGACGCGGAGGTGATCGCGCGACGGCTCAAAAAGGCGCGCAGCGAGATTGGTAATTACCCTCGGTACCGCTATGTTTTGATCAACGACATTTTAGATATCGCGGTGGACGAACTTTCAGCTATTGTGGCGACAGAACGGTGGGCTCGTGCCGGCAAGGGAGGCGCGGGTACGCCGGAGAAGGCACGTATGGAAGCCCTGGCCGGAGGTTGCCGGCAGGCCGGCATACAAGGCCGGCTCGCGCCGGTACTGGGCGCCTTCGGCATCTATGTGGCGAGTGGAATGGCTGGCAGCTAGGGTACTTGGAGAGGGTTAGGTCCTATGAAGCTGGAGCATGAGTTCGACAGCAACTTCCGGTATGTAATCGTGGCGGCGCGCCGCGCGCGGCAGCTGCAAAGCGGGTCCAGTCCACTTGTTCCGAGTTCGTCCTCCAAGGCCTCAAAGATCGCACAGCACGAGATCATGGCGGGGTTGGTGCAGCATGTGCGGCACCAAACGCCGGTCATCAAGCCGGGCTTTGAAGCGCCGGAAATCCCGCGCTTCGCCCAGTAAGCGACCGGTTTTGCAGAAGCCGCTCGCCGGTCCATGCGTTCACTGTCCCGTTACAATGGACCCATGAGGATCACGCTAGGGGTCACGGGCGGTATCGCTGCATACAAGGCGGTTGAGTTGTTGCGGGCCTTGCAGGGCAAGGCGCTGGACGTGCAGGTGGTGATGACGGAAGGCGCGCAGCGGTTTGTGCAACCGCTCACGTTTGCAGCGCTCTCGGGCCATCGCGTGATCACCGGTCTTTGGAGTGAACAGACCACCGGGGAAGCCGCAGGCGATGCGCCGCCCATGGAACACATCGAGCTGGCGCAGCGGACCGACGCGCTGGTCGTGGCCCCGGCCTCGGCCGATACGCTCGCACGCCTGGCGCAAGGTCGCGCCGACGATTTTCTTTCCACCCTGTACCTGGCAACGCCCGCG
>CAXTYP010000098.1:0-8733 GCA_964248435.1 uncultured Acidobacteriaceae bacterium
CCGCGGATCGGTGTCCCAGTGCTCGCCCAGCTTCATGCCCACGTACGCCAGCGCATAGCACCACGGCCACGAGCCCAGAAACGTGTACAGGTGGAACCGCCCCTGCGGCATCCGCGCGATCCCCGCCGGAAGCGCGATAAAAGCCCGGACCACGGGCAGCAAACGCCCGATCAGCACCGTGGCCGACCCGTACTTCTCAAAGAACCGCGTCGTCCGGTCCAGGTCGTGCCGGCTCAGCAGCACGTAGCGGCCAAACCGATCCACCAGCGGCCGTCCGCCATAGGCACCCACCCAGTACGCCACCGCCGAGCCCAGGTTGCAGCCCAGCGCGCCCGCCGTCGCCACCCCCCAAAGTGTCAGGTGATGGAGATAAACCTGGTACCCCGCAAAGGGCATAATGATCTCCGACGGCAGCGGCGTACACGCCGACTCAATCGCCATCAGCAACGCCACGCCAAGGTACCCCGTAGCCCCGATCACACCCGTGATAAACGCCGCCAAAGCAGCAATGATTTTTTCAGACATGCCGGTCGAGTATACCGTGCCTGTTTCCCGCACCATCACCATCACTTGGCATTCACGTGCGTCGAGGGCACTGGCCGCTTACCGGTTCTCATCGCATCAAGGAAATCGGTTGCCAACACCCGCGTTGTCAGCCGCTCGGTCGCGTAAGTGCGGCACGCCTCAAAAATCTCGGGCGGGATCTTCTCACTCTCCGCAGACCACCGCCGCGCCCGCAGCAGAAAGCGTTTCGGCAGCGAGATCATGGTGTGTGACGGGCAGCGCTCCAAATCGATGAAGTACGGCAGGCAGCCGTTTGCGAGAATCTCGTAGTGGCGCAAACAATCCCAGCCTGCCTTTTTCATCGTCACAGCAAACACGCTGGTTGCATAATTCTGGTAGTAGCTTTCTTCGGTATTGAACAGGTAAGTCTCCCGCCGCCCCGGAATCACGGTAGCGACTCCACTGGTCTTCGGCGGCACACTCTCGCGTATCGCGCTGCGAGGAATCGCAAAGTGAATCGGCAAACACTGCGTCGATTTACGTGTGCACTCACGCTTGAAGTACACTCCGGCTCCAGCTAACTCCTGTCGTACTGTTTGGTTATCCTCGCCATCGATAAACGCGATTCTCGATGGCGGGTAACTTGCAACGACCAGCGGGAGATACAACAAGCTCCGCCACACCGAGCCATACACGACCAGGTCAAAAAATCGGGCCCGAATCTTTGCTTCAAGATCGCCGCGATCTATAGACTCATCGGCGAGCCGTCCGTAAACCGTAAATCCCCTCCCATAGAGCCGGTCTTTGACCGCCGGCGGCACGTCGGTTCGGTACAGGTACCAGAGCCGCTCAGCATCGACCGCGTCTGCCCCAAGCAACTCGCGCAAGCCATGAAAAAGCATGTCGCACTGATAGTCAGGGCCAGCAGCGCCCGAAAGATACAGCACTTTCATAAAGTCGGCCGCTCGATGGACTGGCCCACCTTCGACCCAGCTATGGCCTCGGTCATCATGATTGCTGTAGCACCATCAAGCCATTCCAAAAGGTTGGGTGGCAGTTCTGGTAGGTTTTTGCGTCGAAGATGATTTCGTAGTTCCTGTTGCTTTGCTTGATAAAGTCAAGAGTGGCCTGTCGTGGCTCGGCGCAGTTTGTGTCATCCACAAAAATCAGGCACTTATCGGCGAAGAAAGGTTCGGCGACCTGCAAGCCTTCAAGCTGATTGGCATAGCTGTGCTCGCCGTCATACAGGTACACGCCAATCCTGCCGGTGTGTTTTACTCTGAAGTACTCACGGTAATCCATGTCATGGAAAAAGTGGTTGGCGCTCCGCTGCTGCTCAAATCCTTGAAGAAATGCTGCCCGCGGGCCGCCGAACTCGGAAAAATTGTCAATTCCGACGCAGGTCTTATCCGGGTTGTTGACCATGGCCGAGAAGAGCGTGAAGCCGTGCCAGACGCCTACATTGACAAACTGGTCTCCCGCTTGCATCGAGGCCATTGCACGATCCAGGGCTGAAGCAATAGCCAGCGTAGACATCCTCGGCACATTCATTAGATCATAGATGCGCCTTGTTCTTTCAATCTCCTTACCGGGGATGTAGGTGTTCATCATCTCTAAAAAGATTGTTGGGTGATTCCAGGACGTGGCGGAGATAAATTGATCGACTTGCATTTCGGGCTGCAGAACGGTAAAGCCAATTCCATTCACAAATTCCGCGTATTTCATGCGACCCGCCTTGCATTACTTATTGTTGAAGTCCTGATCGAGTGCTGCCAGCCACTCTGTACATTCAGCGAGTGTCTAACTTCCTAACCAACAAGAACCGCGGTCCGGTCCGCAGTCGGCGGCAGAGCTGCGGCAGTGCTCGCGCGAGGTACCGCCGGGCGCTCAGGCCGCTTCAAATAGTTCGCGACGAACTGTGACTCCTGGGCAGTGAGCAACTGCTTCCGCAGCGTCACTCGCATGCTGTCCACGGCGCGAGGCGACCGGACCAGGTCTTCACCCGAGCACGTGTTTTTCAGCCGCTCCCCGATCGGGCTCAACACGAATTCAAGGTTCTGCACGGTAAAGCGCGCTTCCGTCCAGCCCAGGTACCAGAACCACTCGGTGTAATAAAGCCAGCTGCGTTCGTTAAACGCGCGCACATGCGTCGGGTCCTGCCATGCTCCCCAAGCCAGGTCGTACGGCACCTGGATCCGAAACACCCCGCCAACCGAAAGCAGCCGCAGCGCCGCCGTCATCGCCGCCGTCAGGTTCGGAATATGCTCCAGCACATCATTGGCAAGGATCTCGTCAAAACATCCTGGCTCGATCGCAAAGCCGCCGAACCGCTCCGTTTGCACCTCAAGCAGGGCTGGAAGCGCAGCCGAAATATCCAGCACTGCGTCCGGCTTCCAGTAATCATTCACGTCAATATTCAGGCAGTCCTCGCGCCAGTCCTTGCCGCTGCCCAGGTTCAGCTTGCGCGGTCGTTTTGCCTGCATCTGTCCCCCGAGAGCGACAGGCGGGTCCGAAAGCCCGGCCAGCACCGGCCGCAGCAGCTCCGCCTGGCTCCGCCGCGCAAAGATCCTTTCACCTTTCAGCTCCAGCTCTCGCCGCGCCGCATCATCCCCAAGCAGCCCCACACACCCCGCGACCAGGTCCTCATACCCAAACACCGCCACACCCTGCGCCAGTTCCCCCACGTCCGGCGAAGCCTCGCTCACCACCGCCTTCGCATTCGTCACTAGGTACGACACCCGCACAACTTCAAACACCTCCGTCGCATACGCGTGGAGGTTCAGCACGATCCTGGCCCGCGCGATCAGCGCATCGCGCTCCGCCCCGTACACCCCGAAAACGCTGTGCACCCGGACTCCCGCCGCTTCCAGCCCGCGCAGCACCTTCAACCGGCGCTCGTTATGCGAGCCGTAAAACAGCACATCAATGTCCTGCACCGGCGCCACCGGAATTCGGCGCAGCTCCGGCACAAAGCCGATCTCGAGGAGCACTGGCGGCTCGACGCACTCCACCTCGCGCCACCTCGCCAGGTTCAGCGGGCTATAGTCCCAAATCCGGTACTTCGCCGCCAGCCGCAAATACCAATCCGGCAGCACCGCCCCGCCCAGCTGCTCCAGGTTGTAAAAGATCGTCGACGGGGGCACCGCAAACGCCTCGGCTTCGCTCAACAGGTGCGCCCCCAGCACCAGGTTGGTCGCCTTCGCGTCCAGCGTGCTGTCGCCCATCGCCGCCTCGTGACCCAGCGACCGGAAGGCCGAAACGAGCCCTTCGGCCACCTCGCGAAAACACTCGCTATGCAGGTAACCCTCAGGACGAACGATCGATACGTGGTAACGCGCCATGCGCCTGGCCTTTTCCGGGACGAAATTTCTAGAACTGCGCCCAGTCTCCATCCCCTCAGGCGGACCCGCAAGATGACCCCCGTAACATAAACTCCGAAATCAAACGCCACCTCTGGCCCAAATCAGCCTCAGCGGCCCCACGGAAAGGAATCTTCATCCGCCCCCACGTCCGTTATGCTGTGAAAGCAAGCACGGCTTTCACCCCTCGCGCGTCCAAAGGAGCAAGGAAAGCCGAACACCGCCGCGCCCCCCAAGCGAGGCGGAAACCACGCGTACGCGAAAGAACCTGGGAAGGCGGTGAAACTCCGCCACTGCCCCGCAACTGTAAGGCGCACCCATCCGCGGCATCCGTGCCCCCGGGGTCCTCACTCCGAGCACGGCCGCCGACGGCATGGAACACAAAGCGCCAAGTCAGATGACCGGTTCGCGCCCGCTTCACTCAACCCGCTGCTGCTCCGAGGGGAGCAGAGAAAGCCTCCAGATGAACGCTTTGACCACCTGCCCGCCCGCGCGCGCCCGAGCCCGCCTGCTTTTCTTCGCCTCCGCCGTCCTGCTCCGCGCCTTCACGCTTCACGCCGTCAGCGTCCACGGCCTCGTCACCGACACGCTCAACCAGCCCATCTCGGGTGCCGCCGTCGCCCTCGTCGACAACGGCAAGGTCCTGCTGACCGTGCGCACCGCGCTTGACGGCTCCTACTCGCTCTCAACCGCCAATGCCGGCCGCTTCTACGTGCTCGCCGGCGGCAGCCACTTTCGCGAGCTCTCCACCGACAGCTTCTACGGCGAATCGCTCGCCTCCCTCGAGCGCAACATCACCCTCGAGCCCGATACCGTCCGCGAGTCCATCGTCGTCTCCGCCACCGGCACCCCCCTGCCCCAGGCCCAGGTCAGCGCGTCCGTCACCGAGCTCAACTGGACCGACTTCGCCAATCTTCAGAACGTGACCGACGCCCTGCGCACCGTGCCCGGCTTTTCGCTTTCCACTTCCGGCGAGCGTGGCGGGGTCACCTCGCTGTTTATCCGCGGTGGCAACTCCGACGACAACAAGATCGTCCTCGACGGCGCGCCGGTCAACGACATCGGCGGCCTCTTCGATTTCGCCAACCTCGCCACCACCGGCATCGCAAGCGCCGAGGCCTACCGCGGCCCCGACAGCGTCGTCTACGGCACCGATGCCGGCGCGGGCGTGGTCGCCTGGACCACCCCTCGCGGCTCCACCCCGTTTCCGTCGTTTTTCTACGAGGGCGACGGTGGCAACTTCGGTACCTATCGCAACGAGGCGCAGGCCGGCGGCACCCGCAACGCGCTCGACTACTACGGCGCGTTCGGCGCCTTTGCCACCGCCAACTCGGTTGACAACAACAAGTACCACGACAACACTTCCGCCGCGAACCTCGGCTATGCGATGTCCACCGCGACCCGACTCCGCGTTTCGGCGCGCAACTCCGTGTCTGCGACCGGCACCCCCGGTCAGTACCAGTTCACCCGCACGCCGACAGATCAAAAGCAGGCCGACCAGGACCTCAATCTCAGCGCCACGCTCGACCACACCTTTTCCGACCGCTGGCAAGGGCAGGTCCTGTACGGCCTCACGCGCAACAACGAACAGTTCCAACAGTTCGGCCCCACCGGCACGCTCGATCCAGCGTCCGGCAACTATCTCGGCCGGCTCGTCACCGTCAGCGGTGCCAATGGCTACTCGGTCACCGGGCAAACCATCACCAGCTACGCCGGCTCCGACACCTACCGCGACACCTTCGGCTCCAACCGCGATGCGGTCCACGCCCAAACCAGCTACAGCTTTACCCCGCACCTGCTCAGCGTCGCCGGCTTCTGGTACACCAATGAGCGCGGCCTTTCCGCCGGCCAGTCATCCTATGGCGACATCGCCGTGCCCATCACCCGCTCTAACTACGACGGCACGCTCGCCTTTCAGGGTGACTTCAACAACCGCCTCTTCTATACCCTCGGTGGCGGGGTCGAGAAAAACGGCCTCTTCGGCACCGTCGGCGCGCCTCACATCGGCGTGGCCTACTTCCTCACCCGCCCCGGCCAGGGTTTGTTGAAGGGCACCCGTGTTCACTTCAACTTCAGCAAGGGTTACAAGGAGCCCACACTCGGCCAGCAAACCGGCTCCCTCCTTGCCTTTCTCCAGTCCAATGGCAGCACCGGCCTTGTCAACGGCTACCAGGTGCAGCCCATCGGTGCCGCGCTCACCCGCTCCTACGACGGAGGGTTTGAGCAAAGCATCAGCAGCGAGCGCGCCCTGCTCCGCGTCACCTACTTCCACAACGAGTTCGGCAACCAGATTGAAAGCGTCACCCCCGGTGCCGTACCGCAGCTCCTGCCCCAGCTCACCGCCGCCCAGCAGCAGTCGTTGGCCGCGTTCCTCCAGGCCAACAGCGCCTACGGCATCGACCTCAACTCGCTTTCCTTCCGCGCCCAGGGCGTCGAGTCCGAGCTCAGCTACAGCCCCACGTCCAACCTGTACCTCCGCGGCGGCTACACCTATCTCGACGCGGTGGTCCAGCACTCCTTCACCTCCGACGCCCTCAGTCCTAGCCAGAACACCGCCTCCGCCTTCCCCGGCGTACTTATCGGCAACTACTCGCCCCTGGTCGGCGCGCGACCCTTCCGCCGGCCGCCCCACACCGGTTTCGTTTCCGCCACCTACACCGCCAAAAACTGGAGCGGCATCGCCACCGCCGCCTTTGCCGGCCGCGCCGACGACACCACTGCCCTCGGCGGCAGCGACGCCACTTACGGCAACTCCCTCCTGCTGCCCAACCGCAACCTCGACCCCGGCTACAGCAGCCTCAACGCCGGCATCAACTACCAGGTCAACACCCACCTCGGCGTCTACACCCAGCTCACCAACCTCCTCAGCCAGCAACACGTAAGCCCCATCGGCTACCTGTCCACCCCCACCACAGCCCGCGCCGGCATCCGCCTCACCCTCGGCCACACGGAGAAATAGGACTGTGCTCTCCAGTCAAAGGCAGTCGAAAGCAGCTGCTTCCATTTCAGCTATGCTTGCAGCGGACATGTAGGTGAGGTGTTCCTACGGGTAAGGGGCCGTTAACATCGCAGCTCCATCCGTTCACTGAACCAGTGATTTCATGATCAGCAAAACTTCTCTCATCTCGATCCGCAATCTCGATCTGGCCCTGTCACGAATCAACACCGCCAAAACCTGCAACACAAGCGCATGTTTCGCCATTTGTACAGCGCCTACCAACCAGGGCGTAAAGCGAACCTAAAGCTCCTCCATGACAAGCTCAAGGGTGGGTGGGAGCCCACCAGTCCCGTCCGCATGTACCTGCCGAAGCCATCAGGACTTTTTCGACCACTCACGCTGCTGGCCATGGAAGATCAAATCGTTCTACAGGCGATCGCGAATCAGGTAGCGAACGAAATGTATGTCCGCAGGAAAGCTGTCGAGAACAGGCTGGTTTTCAGCCATTGCCAAAACTCATCGCCTAAGTCACGGTCAATCTTCTTTCTTCAGGACTGGCGCCGAACCTACCATTACTTCCGGATACGTCTCGAGAAGCATCTTGTGCGCGGCAATCACTGGATCGCCCACTTCGACCTGGCGGCTTTTTACGAAACAATCTCCCATCGCGCTCTCCAAAGCGTCGTCTCTCCAGGCGGCGGCAGCACCGAAGCCTGGGACTTGATCCATAAATGGTTACGCGTATGGACTTGCGAGAACAAAGGCATCTCGGTCGACCACGGCATACCCCAAGGCCCGGAAGCTTCCAACTTTCTCGCTGAAATCTTTCTTCTGCCCTTGGATGAAGCCATGAACAAGGCTCGCATTCCTTACATCCGCTACGTGGACGACATACGCGTATTGGGCAAAACAAAGGAGGAAGCGCAGCGTGCCGCCATCATCCTGGAGATGGAGTGCAGGCGCTGGAGCCTGATCCCTCAAAGTTCCAAGTTCAGAGTTTCCCGCGCAGCCAATCTAACTGAAGCCTTGGGCTCTCTCCCCAGCATTGCTGAATCAACAGGCCGCGACGCGGACGAGGCAGAACTGGATGAGAAGTCGGCAATGCATATCCTTCGCTTGGCGATCGGGGGGCGTCCGGCGCGTGTAAGGGACAAGAGCCGGCTGCGTTACGTCCTTTACCACGGTGGCCCGTCCCAAAGGGTTTTGCATGCTGCGCTCAAGCTACTGCCGGCGCACCCGGAGCATATCGACGCTTTTGCCGCATACTTCCAGAACTTCAGTAGATCCCGCATGATTATGCGGCGCGTAATCGACATGTTGATAGAGGGCGTCCTCTACGACTATGTGCAGGGGGAACTTTGGCTGCTCGCATCACGTCTCGGAAGTCCTGAAGACCTGCGAAAGCTTTTACCCGCTGCAAAGGCCCAGGCACGGCGGCGAGGCCTCGGCTTCTCCATGCAACGCGCGCTCTGTGTCTTCTTCCTGTCTTGCAGAAAGGCCGGGCTTTGTTCAAATGCGTACGCGCTCGATAAAGCAAAGTCGAGCAGTGGCTATATTCAATCCTTCTTGTTGCCTTACCTTCTGCCCCAGGATTTTTGTCGCGGTGGCATCGCGGGTCGGCTCGCTCACGGAGCATCGCCACTGCCCGGTATGGTGTTGGCGGAGGAAATAACTAGACGGAACCTGTCGCTTGCAGACGTTGGCATTGATGACGCCAGCCTTTCTGAAGAGGTAAGGAATGTCTTCCAGGGGTTGGCCCTGATTGATGAACGTCCCCGCTCGCACTTTGATCAGATCGGCGACATCCTGCACCAATCCTACGACCTGCCTTACTGTTGAGGCTGGACAGGATTGCTGGGAACGATCTATGACCATGCACTGGCGCAGCAGCTAAGCGCAGAAAGCCGGGTCCACGCGCCAAGGTCTGCATGG
>CAXTYP010000099.1:0-8721 GCA_964248435.1 uncultured Acidobacteriaceae bacterium
GGTCAAAGCTACATCCGGAATATTGCGCATGCGGGTTGAGCCGCCGTTGGCTGCCATGGAGAACGGCTGCTGGTACGCGGGAATGGCGAAGTATGTGCTCACGCCGCCGCCGCTACCCGACCAGGCGCTTTCCCCCTGCCACGGGCCGCCCGCGCCGGCTGTTTGCAGGCTGGTACCGCCGACCACTGTGAGGGTCGGGTCGTCCCACAGGCCGCCCGTGCCTCCCGTGTAGGCACCGCTGTCGCCCGAGGCCTGCATCATCGACTGGCCCTGCGCGGCATACTGCTTGAAGATCTGCTGCGTCGTCCCGTCCATGCCGCCAAAGCCCCAGGACGAGCTCAGCTGCTTGGCCAGATCGTCGGTGGCCATGCGGTTGAGGATGTCGTTGGGCACCGCCCCTTCGTAGACGATCTCCTTTTGGAGGCCGGGCGCCATGTACGACGCCATCATGATGTCGAGCGTGACTTCGACGTTGTTGCCGCCCGCGGCACCGCTCACCCCGTTCAGCAGAACGACCTGCGTCGGCACGACCGGCACCCCCGCCTGCGCCGCATTTGTGATCACGTCGCCGGGGTAAAAGCCGTCAAACTCGAGCAGCCCGACGGCCTCGCCGGCTCCCGTCGCTTTCACGTCCGGCGCATAAGCCGCGCGCAGGTCGCGGCCGGTGAAGTACCCGCCCGGCCCGCTGCCTGTGACATACGGGTGCGCGGCCCCGCCGTTTGCGGTCGCGCTATTAAAGGCCGCACTCTTCAGGTTCAGCGGGTGCGGCAGGTCGAAGTTGTCGAGTCCGCTGATGCTGAGTGTTTGCACGGAAAGGTCGAGCGAGGGTTCCCGATCGGGCGCGTAAAATTCGCCGCGCACCGGGTGCCGGTAGGTGGTCAGGGTCACGTGAAAGGCGGCTTCGACCTGCCCCGCGTCGCCGGCTACATCGAGCAGCATGCGGTTGGGGTGCGTGCCGGTCACCGCCAACCCGTGTGCCTGCGCGAAGCGGATCACGGCCTCGTAGTCCGCTTCGGTTGGGCCGAACTGGGCCGCGAACTGCGCCGGCGTCAGATACTGCCGGTAGCGTGGGCTTTTCGGGTTTTGCAGGTCGGCCAGCAACCCGTCGAGCTGCGCCCCGTTTCGCAGCGGCAGGCCGATGGCGAGTTGCAGTTTTTGCGCGCGCGGCAGGGGTGCGATCACCCGGGACACAGCCATCGCCGCAGAAGGGACGTGGCCTGGCAGAAACTGGCGCACCTGTGCTCCGGCGGGCATCCCGGCAGCCAGCATTTCAGCAGAAACGATCAGGGCCGCGCACAGCGGCGCCCGGCCGGAAAGAACCTTCCATCCGGAGATTCTGAAGTCGCACCCTTTTCCGTGTCGCTGACTCATCCCGCCTCCTTGCGCAACCGGCCACGCTGCTTTCCCTTCTCCCTATCGGAGCAACGGTGCGGACCAAGAGGGATTGACCAGCGTTTCGGTGAGCCGCTGCCATTCTTTGTCCTTATCTGGAACAAACGCGAAAACGGTCCAGGCGTATTGCGGTACAGTGAGGAGGGCCGGGGGTAAGCCGGGCCTTTTCGAGGCTCATTCCTGAGTTCTCCCTGAGCCTTTCTGAGACGTGTCCCGGGCTTTGCTGCAACTGCCAAGCAACTGAAGTTTTGACCCGCCACCCTTCCAATTCGCCAAGCCGGCCCGGCCTGGGCAGCCAGGCTCGCCGTTCCCAAGCCTTCGCCCTGGCGGCCCTGCTTCTTTTCACTCCTGCCTTGTTGCCCACAGCTGGCGCGCAGAGTGTGAGCACGTCCCTGAATCCGGATCTGGATCCGGACCTTGGACTGAGCCCGACCCGGCCCACGGTTGCCAACAGCGCGACCGTGCAAAAGCAGGGAGTTCTGCAAGTGGAAAGCGGCTACGATGCCTACCCTCAGAGCACGCCGGGCAACCAGCAAACCGTCGATACATCTTTCTTCTACACACCGCTCAGCCGTTTCCGGCTTGACTTCACCTGGTCCGCGTTTAACCACCAGCAAAGCGGCGCCGAGGTCGTCAACGGGGTTGGGACCATCACTCTCGGGGGCAAGGTCGTGCTCCGGGGAGAGGATTACCACCACCGAGCGCCGGGCATTGCCTTTCAGTATGAGGCCGAGCTGCCCACCGCTTCCCAAACGTCACTCCAGGGCTATGGACAACAGTTCATCCTGCTCATGAACCACCACTATGGCCCGCATGGCGACCTGGACATCATCGCGAACGGTTCCATCGTGCAGTCTGACTGCCAAACGGCGGCGGGTTGCAGCTATGGCGGCCAGCAATCCTTCGCCCTCAGCTACCACCTGCAAAAGGAAACGAGGCTTTATGCCGAGGCCTTTGGGCAGAATGTGTCCCAGTCAAACACGCCGCCCGGCACCTACATCTTTGGAGGCTTTTACCACCAGTTCGGTCCAGGTTTCGGCATCGACGGCGGTTTGCGATTCGGTGTCAGCGACCATTCGGCCAGCATCGGCACAACCGTCGGGCTGGTGCTGGGAAAACGGCTCAGGGGTGAACCGGCGGAACCAACTGGACCAACTGGAACAAGTGGACCAACTGGACCGGCGGAGCTCTTGCCGCCGGGGCGCTAAGTCAATCCTGGCGTGGAAACGCCGGGCTGCCTGGGGTGCCAAGCCCGGCTGCTGTATACGGCGCGGTGGCCATGGCCTGGGTGTCTTCAGCGGGAACCACCATGACCGCCAGTATCGACTTACCGATTGCGCTGTGATGAACCGATTGGTAAAGGGTGCACGGCGTCGCGCGCCCATCTTTGGCAGGGAGAACGACTTGCGTTTTTCCGCTGCGCCCCGAACGAAAAATCTTTTCTTCCGCGCCGCGTATCTTGTCTGCCAGCGCGCCTGGCCAGATTTCATGGCTGGTTTTCCCCAGCCACTCCCATGAGCTGACGCCGAACTGTTCAGCCAGCTTCCGGTTGTAGAACAAGAGCCTATGTTCGTTATCTTTCAAGTAACAGGCGAAAGGTATGCCATCAGTGAACTGCGAGAATAATGTCGCGCTTCCCTGCCATAAGCCGTTGGACGATTCGGCCAATCTCCGGCGCATGTGCAGTTCAATCAGCACATTGGCCTGATGGCCTAATTTCCTGAGTGCGTCCACCTGCCAGGGTTTTAAATCCCGGCTGATGGTATCAAGAACGCATAGGGCACCGATCTTATGCGCGGAAGGACTAAACAAAGGCAGGCCCGCATAGAAGCGGAAGCCGGGACTTTGCACCACAAGGGCCAGTTCGGAGAAACGCGTATCGCGGGATGCGTCGCGAACCATGAAGATCTGTTCCTGCCGCAGCGTGTAATCGCAAAAGCTGCCGGCTCGCTGTGTCTGCGACAGATGCAGCCCTGCCGCCCCTTTCGGATAAAGCGATTCGGCGTCGGCAAGCAAGATGATCGCGACAGGGGTTGGGCAGATCGCAGCGGCCAGTTCAGCCAGATCGTCAAATTCACCTTCCCGTTCCCCGCCCAGCATGGCCAGCGCACTGTTCTGGCCTGCATCCCATGCTTCGTTGGTTTCAGCGGCCGGCCTTTCCGGCTTTGCGTTGCCGGGCCCGGGCTGGGTGCCTTCAGACGCGAGGACTCCGTTGAAGTCATTCCCAGGGCGATCAGGTTGCATAGTCGCTATTATGGCTCCCGTTCCAGTGAATCGTCTCCGCGGGCTGAATATCAGCTTTTGTCATCCCGCAACTGATCCTGTGCCCGGATTGTTTCAGCCCGCGGCGGTCAGCTTACACCTGGTGTTTTTCGGCTCCACCGGCTAGCCATACCAAAGCATAGCCGGCCTTGCGCTGCCCAGTGCAGACCAGAGTGGCTTTACCTGGGCGGGACCGAGGAGACCGGCCTTGCGTCCAGGAGGACCAGCACCCCGGGCACGGCCATGTTCAACAGCACCGCTTCAGGTTTGGCGAGCTCCGCGAGCCTCGCTGCCGCTGCTCCCTGCTGTGCCGGTGTCACCGTTTCGTGCCCTTCGAGCCGGCCCAGCGCTTGGAGGCCCAGGCCCGCTGTTTCGGCCAGGTGGAGCGACACGGGCCGGAGCTCCAGGGCTTGGGGCGAACTCCCAAGCGCCGGCGCCAGCAGAAGATCGTTGCCCTGCCAGGTTTCGAGCAGCGACCGGGCACGCGCGTGCTCCTGCGGGGAGGCCGTGCCCGCGACAATGCGCCGCGCGAGCTCTGTGAACTCGCGCCCTTGCTCGCTTTCTGCCGGCACGGCATCGACCAGGCCCGTGAGCGGCGTGAACTGGTCATACTCGCGCAAGGTTCCACGCACATAGCCCTGCGTCGGCTGCACGACCCGCGCCAGGGTCAGCAGGGCTTCCGGCTCGCGTACCCCGCTCATGCGCTGGAGCATGTCATAGCGCACACCCCCGTTTTCGAGCCCGAGCCAGCCCAGCTCACGCGAAACCACCGCCAGGCGCCGGTACATGGAATCGACATCCGTCACCGATCGCGGCGACCAAAGCCGCTCTGCAATGGCCGCGGTGCGCGGCCACACCCGGTTTTGCAGGATCTCCGGGCTGATGAACTCCGTCCACATGGTGGCTTCGCCGCCCAGGATGCGCGCTGCCTGCTCCGGCGACAACGCATCGGCTGCCGTTGCGTCCGGAATGATCTCGGGGTCAGCCCGATAATGGTCGGCCGCCGACTGGTTCAGGTCGATGTAGTAGCCGGCCGACAGGAGCCCGCGATAGCCGCCGCGCGCTGCCTCGCCCAGCGACTTTTGCCCGCGCCACGACTGGATCACCACGTCTTTCGGCGTGTCCGGCTGCAGCACCTCGTCCCAGCCCACCATCACCTTGCCGCGCGCGGCCACCAGCTTCTGCACCCGCCCGGTGAAGTAAGCCTGCAGCGCCGCGTTATCGTGCACCCCGTGCGTGCGCATCCAGGCCTGGATTCGGGGATTGCTGTCCCACTGCTTGCCATTACACTCGTCGCCGCCGACGTGGAAGTACCGGTCCGGAAACAAGGCCGTCATCTCCCCGAGAAAGCCGTCCAGGAAGCGATAAACCTCCTCGCGCGTCGGGTCCATCGCCGGGTCGAAGATGCCCCACTTGCGCTCGATCGCATACGGGCCAGGCCCGGACGCAAGTTCCGGGTAGCCCACGAACCACGCCGTGGTGTGCCCCGGCATGTCGAACTCCGGCACCACACGGATGCCGCGGTCACGCGCATACGCGATCGTGTCCGCGATCTCCCCCTGCGTGTAGAACAACCCGTCTGAACCCTGCGCCTGTAATTGGGGAAAGCGCTTGCTTTCCACCCGGAAACCCTGGTTGTCGCTCAGGTGCCAATGAAAGACGTTCATCTTGACGGCTTCCATGCCGTCCAGCGTTTGCCGCACTTCTGAAAGCGGCTGGAAGTGGCGGGACACGTCCAGCATCAGCCCGCGCCAGGGGAACCGTGGGCTGTCGCGGATCTCCACCGCGGACGCGGCAAAACCTCCCGGCGTGATCTGCACCAGCTGCAGAAATGTCTGCAAGCCATGCATGGCGCCCAGGGGGTTCGGCGCGTCGAGCGTCGCCTCCGTGGGGCCGACGTGAAGGGTGTAGGACTCGTCCTCGCCGAGCGCCTGCACCGGCTTGCTTGGGCCGCTCACGTGTATGAGGAGCCGTGCATGGTGCCCCGGCGCGGCGGCCATGAACGGGATGCCGGTGATCAGTGTCAGGTGATCGAGAAAGCGCTGCCGCGCACGTTCGAGCCTCGGCTCGCTGAAGCCTGTGAGGCTCACGCTGAAGCTGCCGTCGATCGGCAACTGCCCTGGCTCGGGGGTGAGGTGCGCAGGCGTCGGCATCAGCATGAGCTCACCCTGCATCTGTTCCCCCTGCGCCATGGCGGTGATCGGCCAATAAACCGCCAATGCCAGCAAAACAATCCGAGCTACCTTCATGCGCGCCACGCTTTCCACATCGCGCCCGAACCCAACCTCGTCCGGGACAGAACCGCTTCGCACCACTGTACATTCCACCGCAGCCAGCGCGCGCCCTGGCTGCTGGAATACTTACCCGTGGGTGTGGCCGCGGAGTTGCGGCATTTCCCCGTGCCCGTGCCACAGCACGACCTCGGTCACCGCCCACAGCATACAGCCCATCATGAGCAGGCCGCACTTGTGATGAAACGGACTGCTGTAAGTGCGGGGGTCAGCAAGCACCACATGCACATGGTGCTGCAGGCCGCAGATGGAGGCCGCGACTACCGCCGCAAAAGAAGACAAGGGTAAGCGAACAACTTTCAACCGCGAAAACCAGTTCATGCATGCAGACTAGCGGGCCCAGCGCCCGCGACGGCAGATTTTGCGAGCCGTTCGACACGTAGTGTCCCGTTTCGGCACTTGCTCTGCAGCCGTTCCCGTTTCAGGTTTGGCGCGGGCGCAACCGGCGCTGCTTTGCCGGCCTAGGCTGCCGGCGCCGCGATCTGGTCCAGCTTTTGGACGACCTCGGGCGGCAGTTGCAGGGACGCTGCCGCGAGATTTTCGCGCAGGTGAGCGAGGGACGATGTGCCGGGGATGGGCAGCATGTTCGGGGATTTTTGAAGCAGCCACGCCAGGGCCACCGCCATGGGCGTCGATTGAACCGCGCGAGCCGCGTCGTTCAGGACGGAAGACTGCAGCGGTGAAAAGCCGCCGAGCGGGAACCAGGGAACGTACGCGATCCCGTCGCGGAGGAGGTCGCCGATCAGGGCGTCATCGGCCCGGTCGACCACGTTGTATTTGTTCTGCACGCACACGATCGGGCAGATGCGGCGGCCTTCGGCAACCTGCGTGGGGGTGACGTTGCTCAGGCCGATGTGGCGCACGAGACCTTGTTGTTGAAGCTCGGCCAGAACGGTAAGCGGTGCCTCGATCGAGCCTTCTGCGGGGTCCTGCTGCCCGTACATGCTGCGAAGGTTCACCACATCGAGCACATCGAGGCCGAGATGGCGAAGATTGCTGTGGACCGCTGCCGCCAGTTCCTCGGGCGAAAGGGCAGGAATCCATTCCCCTTTGTCGCCGCGCCGGGCGCTGACCTTGGTCACGATGGTCAGGTCTTTCGGGTAAGGATGCAATGCTTCCCGGATGATCTGGTTGGTGACGTGCGGTCCGTAGAAGTCGCTGGTGTCGATGTGGTTGACGCCGGACGCGACGGCCTCGCGAAGAACCGCGAGCGCGGCCGCGTGGTCCTTTGGCGGGCCAAATACATGCGGGCCGGCCAGCTGCATCGCGCCGTAACCTATGCGATGGACGGTGATGGAGGTTCCGGGGAAGGTATAGGTACCGCCGAGTGTGTTGGCTGGATCGGTATGTGGATCGCTCATCTGTGGTTAGATGAAGAAAGCTTCAGCTTAGGAGTTCGCATTTTGCCCCAGCCCACCGCCAAGAGGTTGCAGCCCAGAAAAAAGCCCTCGCAGGCTCGTTCCACGGCCAGCGTGGAGGCCATTTTGCAGGCCACGATTCAGGTTTTGCTCACCGACGGCAAGGGCAAGCTGACCACGACGCGAATTGCCGAGCGCGCCGGGGTGTCCGTGGGAACGCTGTACCAGTACTTCCCCAACAAGAGCTCCCTGCTGCAGGCACTGCTGAAAGAACACCTGGACGGGGTGGCCACCGCTGTCGAAAGCGCCTGCGGAGCGGTGCACGGGGCGCCGGTCGCCAAGATGGCCGAAGCGATCGCGTTGGCTTTTGCGCGGGCGAAGTTTCACAACATCGACAAAAGCGCAGCGATGTACGCTGTGAGCGACGACGTGGAAGGCAAGCGCGTGGCGCGGCCCATGCAGACGCGCTCTAAAAAGGCGATCACTGCCGCCCTTGCGTCCATTCCTAAAAACCTTATCGAGGATCCGGAGCTGGTGGCCGCTACCCTTTGGGGCGCGATGGCGGGGGTGAGCCGCGCCACGCTCGAAGGCAATCCAACCCGAAGCACGGTGGCGAAGATGGAAGGGGAGCTAGTGCTGCTCGCTCGCGCCTACCTCCAGGCCTCGGCCCGGGCTTCCAAGCTTCCACAAAGTTAGCCGCGCACGCCCACCTCGCGGACCGCTGCCCGCAGCATAGAATTGGCAAAGATCGCGGCGATGATTGCCGCCGGGGAGAGCACGACTCATGAAGCGGATGGCGAGCGTTTATATGGCGGCAGCATTGTGGAGCGCAACAGGGCTGGGATGGGCGGAGGATCAGAAGGTACCGAAGCAGGTGACCGTGCAGATGGAAACCTCGGACGGGCGCGATGGCGGAAAAATTCTTTTGCAGAACGACGGCAAAGGCGTGAAAGTCATTGCGAACCTGAAGAACCTGGTTCCGGGTGTGCATGCGATTCACTTCCACCAGTTTCCAAAGTGCGACGCGCCTGACTTCAAGTCGGCGGGCGGCCACTTCAACCCCGGCAACAAGCAACATGGTCTCCAAAACCCGCTGGGTCACCACGCCGGCGACATGCCGGTCAACCTGACGGTGAACGACGCCGGGACGGTAAAGAAGACCTTCACCACCAAGGACATCACGCTGGATTTGTCAAAGCCGAACTCGATCCTCGCGAACGGCGGCACGTCGATTATCGTGCACCAGGGGGCGGATGATATGAAGACCGATCCGTCAGGAAACGCCGGCGGGCGCGAAGCCTGCGGTGTCGTCAATATGAACAATGCGTCAAACAAGCTGGGACCCTATACGCCTGGCGATAGCCAGGGCGCCAGCAATCATTAGGCCGAGGCTGCCCAGCGACTTTATGTATCCCGCA
>CAXTYP010000100.1:0-8653 GCA_964248435.1 uncultured Acidobacteriaceae bacterium
GGTACAGGGTGCCCATAAGGAAGGGCGCTCCGGCTTTTGTTCCGGATTCAGGGTGTGGCTGGTAGACCTGTTCTAATTGCTCTTCTCACTCGACCGCTGGGCGGCAGCAACGCACCCGGCCCGGCGGCCACTTGAAGCCTATCTTGCTCATCCACAGTGTGCACGCACACCAGCTTCGCGGTGCTGGTGTGGTTGAGCCAGGCACAAATATGTCCCGGTGTTCCGCTTCCCTCCCTGCTTCATGGCTTGCAAGCTGCGAATCGTCTGGCCTTCAGAACGCACCTCGGACTGGGGATGTTCCACGATCCGGGGTTTCTCCTAGGCAGTTTCGGCGTGCGCCGTTGGGACCTCCGCGTCCGTAACTTATCCGCCGAAGGATGGTGATCGCGGCTGCTGCGATCCGGTACCAGCGGAAAAATTCTTCGCGCGTTTACCTCCTTGCAACGCGGGCTCGCTATACCCAAGGTGCGGCCCGGCTTTTCGGGCGCCCTCTCAGCCCGGCTGAGCGGCCACCACAGCCACGCCAACGCGCAACAAAGGAAAACCGTTCATGAAGAATCAGTCTTGGAAAAAAGGGTTTGCGTCGCTGGCCATGGCGGCCACCATGCAGTCCGGTTTTGCCCTGGCCCAGCAGCCTGCCTCGGCGGCCGTCAAAGCCGGCGCGGTAAAAGCCGGCCCGATGGTCACGATTGCACCAAAATCGAGTGACGCCGTGCAGAAATACGTGGTGAGCACAGTGCAGGAAGCGAACCTGAGCGACGCCCAGAAGCTGGCGCTGCTGAAGAAAAACATCAAGTACGTGTTTGTGCTGTTCCAGGAAAACCGGTCGTTCGATTTTTACTTCGGCACGTACCCCGGGGCGGATGGGTTGTTCTCACAGCCGCCGGCGCAAACGCCGGGCTTTTACCAAAAAATTGTGGACACGGATGGCTCGGTGAAGACCATCACCCCGTTCCGGATTCCGCAGACCGTGACAGATGTGAACGGCAAAACGGTGCCGATTTACCCGGCAGACACCGACTCGGTGAACCACTCGCACAGCGGTTATGAAACCAAGATCGACGTGCAGAATGGCGTGACGCTGAACGACGGCTATCCCTTGACGGAGGAAGGGGTAACGCTGACCGGTGGTGTGCCGTCGAAGGTACCGACGCTGGCCCGCAAGCAGTATGGCGAGCTAACGATGGGATACGTGGACTGCGATACAGCGCCGATCCTGTGGAACTACGCGGACCGTTTCACGTTGTTCGACAACTTTCACCAGACGGTTTTGTCGGCATCGACGCCGAATGCGATCGCGATGGTGGCAGGGCAGTCGGGTGAAACGCAGTGGGTGAAGCACCCGCAGGAAAGTACGAAGAACTTCGGCTCAATCAATGCAAACGGCGTGCCGATGGTGAGCGACGGCGATCCGTTCTGGGGCTCGCAGCTGGATGTGTTCGGCAGCGGACAGCCGGCGAACCCGCCGAGCGCAAACCCGCAGATCAACCTGACGTTTGCTTCGCTGCCGTTGTCCTTCATGGGCGCCGATATCGAGACGACGACGCAGGCCGATACGCAGCCGCAGACCGACTTGACCGATGTGGAGAAAGACATCCAGGAGATCGCGGGCGATGGTGTAAAGCCGACCAATTGGGGCTGGTACCAGCAGGGCTACAACCACGAGTTCGACGATAAAACGGCAACCGCGTCGCATGCGGACTACATTCCGCACCACAACGGGCCACAGTACTTCGGCTATGTTTCAAACAACCCCGAGGTGAGCGCGCACATGCACGGCTTGTCGGACTTTGCCGTGGATGTGTTCAACAAGCGTTTGCCGACGGACGGCGGTGTGTTCTACGTCCGTGGCGGCTACAACAACATCCAGGGCCTGAAGCCGGTGGACCCGAACCCGGCGCTCGCGACGGTGTTTGCCGGCAGCGACGATCACCCGGGCTACTCCGACCTGCAGATTTCGTCGGCCCTGGTCGCCGATGAGATCAACCTGATCGCGTCCAGCCCGTACTGGTCGCAGAGCGCGATTATCATCACGTACGACGAGACCGATGGGCTGTTTGACCATGCGCCGGAGACGATCAGGAACTACGACCCGTATGGGCAGCCGCTCGACCAGGGTCCGCGTATCCCGACGATCGTGATTTCTCCGTACGGCGTAGTGCATGGGGTGTCGCACGAGGCGAGCGAGCACTCGTCCATCATCAAGTTTATCGACCAGCTGTATGGGCTGACGCCGCTGGCCGATCTGCCGGAGGAGGCGCAGGCGCGGGCGGACGGCCAAACGTTGTTTGGGCAGCCGAACCTTGGCCCGGCGGACGACAAGGTAGCCGGGGTCGGCAATTTGTTCAGCGCGTTTGACAACAACCGTCTGCTCGGCACGGCACCGGCGCTGCCGGCCAGCTATGCGGAGGTTCCGGAAAACCTGGTCAACACGCTTCCTCAGCTTGGCGGCAACGGCTGCCGCGTGCTGAATATCCAGCCCACCGACTTCGGTCAACCGAACCCGGTGCCGGCGGACTTTAACCCGCGTCCTGGCGCATCGCCCGGTGTGCCAACCTCCGGCAACTGGACGCCGTAACCCTGTTTCGCCACCACCCTTGCTGTAGCGGGGACCAGGCTACCCTGGTCCCCGATCTTTTGTTTATGAAGGATTGTTCATTGATGCGGATCACTCGTCATTTCATGACTGCGGCAGTGTTTGCCTGGAGCGCGGGGCTGGCCTATGCCGGTCCGGTGCTGGACAAGGTGCGCTCGGACCACTCGCTGACCTGTGGCGTGATCAAGGAAGAAGAAGATTATTCGCGCGCCGAGGACCACGGCAACCGCGCGGCGTTTGACATTGATATGTGCAAGGCGGTGGCGGTGGCGATCCTGGGTCCGGGAGCCCCGCTTACGGTCAAGATCTATCCGGACGAGCCGGCCGGGGTGAAAGCGCTGGTCGCGGGTGAAGTGGAACTGCTGCCGACGGCCAGCCCGACGCTGGCGCACGAGGTAGGGGACGGCTTGCGGTTTACGCGGCCTACTCTTTATGACGCACAAGGATTCCTG
The DNA here is from genome assembly GCA_964248435.1 of uncultured Acidobacteriaceae bacterium. Lineage (GTDB taxonomy): Bacteria > Acidobacteriota > Terriglobia > Terriglobales > Acidobacteriaceae > EB88. The sequence goes on from CAXTYP010000100.1 coordinate 3,049, forward strand.
GTGTTGACTGCCTCGGGGATCCGGACAGCGCGGGAGTTGGCGGGCAAGAAAGTCTGTTTTCTGACCGGGTCGGAGGCCGATCCCGGGTTGCGCGCTTTTGCTGCGCGCGAGCACTTGTCCTATATCTGGTACCCGTTTTCGGAAGCCGGCGAGATGGAAGCGGCGTTTTTCACGGGCAATTGCACCGCGGTGACGTCGGACGTGACGCAGCTGGCGAACATGCGGGCGATTGATGCGCGACGGGCGGGTGAGTTTACGATTTTGCCGGATCGGATTCGCAAGGACCCGCTTGCGGCCGCGTACAGGCAGACCGACGTGCAGTTCGGCGCGATTGTGGACTGGACGGTGGAAGCGCTGATCGAGGCGGAAGAGCTGGGGGTGACGGCGGCGAACGTCGGGAGCATGAAGGCGAGCGCGGACCCGTATGTGCAAACACTGCTGGGCCGGCCGCTGGCGACGGGCAAGCTGCTGGGGCTGGACCAGCACTGGTCGATGCATGTGTTGGAAGCGACCGGCAATTACGGCGAGATATATGAGCGGGACCTGGGGCCGGGTTCCAAGCTGCGGATCGAGCGCGGAGAAAACCGGCTAGGCAGCCACGGCGGCCTGATGGCGGCACGGCCGCCCGGGGAGTGAGCGGCCCGGTTCCAAGATCGCCTCAGATTGAGGTAAGCAATTCGGCGCGCCTGTTACCGGCGCAACGGACCTGGTTGCGGCCCTCGTGTTTCGCACGATAAAGCGCCTGGTCGGCTTTTCGCAGCAGGGAAACGGCGTCATCGGCATCGTCCGGGAAGCTGGCGATGCCGATGGAGACGGTGGCATGGCCGTTGATCCCGTTCTCGAGCGGAATGCTGAGCTCGCCCACGGCTTCCCGAATACCTTCGGCCCGGAGCCTGGCGCTTTCGGGTGTGATGCCCGGCAGGATGATAATGAACTCTTCGCCGCCGTAGCGACAAACCGTGTCTTCGCTGCGGACGCTTCTTTGAAATGCGCCGGCGATGGACTGCAGCATGGCATCACCCGCGCCGTGCCCATAGGTGTCGTTGAACTGCTTGAAGTGATCGACGTCCAGCATGCAAATCGCGAGCGTGGTTTCGGAGCGGGAAGCACGAGCCAGCTCCCGTTCCAGGGTGATCTGCATGAAGTGTCGATTGAACAGGCCGGTCAGGGCGTCGCGGATGGACTGGTTCTCAAGCCTGGTCCGCAGATGGAGTGCGGCCACGGCCATGCCGGTAAGTTGGAGCAGCTGCTGCATGCCGTCCATGTGCTCTTCCACCTTTTGGAGCACGCTTTCAGCGGCGCACTCGACGGTAAGAACGCCAAGCGCTTCGCCTTGGGCGACCAGGGGCAGGCACAGATAGCGAGCGGGCGCGGGACCGGAGAAGTGGGTGCAGTTGATCTCGGAAAAACCGGGTTTGCGCCAGCGCGGCTGGCCCATGCGAAGTCCGCAGCAGCTATCGGGAGTAAAGGTTTCGCCGATGGCCGGCGAGTGCTCGCCGGGAACACTCCAGGCCGAGACCCCTTCGATCAATCGCCGAGAGTTGTCCATGATAAATAAGGCACCGTTGGAGCCGGGCAGGAGACGGGCAAGGCAGTCGGCGGCTGCGCGGTAGACCTGCTGCACCGTGACGCAGAGTTGCAGTTCGTCGCGGCAAGCGGTGAGCTGACGAGCCTGATGAATGCGCGCTTCGAGCGCCTCCACGCTGGAAGCCAGATCGCGGTTGGTCGTTTCGGCCTGGAGGGCGGATTTGCGCCGAAGCAGGGCATCGCGCAGCAGAAGCCCAAAGAGCCCGGCCAGGATGGTAAGGGACAGAGCGACACAGCCGCACTGGGTGCCCAGCGAGACAGCCGAGCTGTGTTGGGACTGCCGGGTCCGGTCTTTGAGCAGCCGCCGCTCTCCTTCCGACATCAGGCTGACAGCTTCCCGGCAGCGAAATAATGCTTCCACAGGCAAAGGGGGCGCCGCGGCGTCGCCTCCCGCAGCGCGAACCGTGTTCTCCAGCGTGTCACTACAGGCCATCAGCTGCTGCGCTTCATGAGTCTGGGCGGGATTGTCGGAGGTTAAGGTTGCGATGTGCCTGGCCTCGGTATGGAGGCCGATCGCGCTGAGGCGTGAGCTGAGAATTTGCGCCTGGTCCCGGTTCATGGCGTAGAGTCGAATGCCGAACTCGACGCGGTCGATGCCCTGCCCCGCTGCCTGCAATGCGCTCAGAACCTCCTGCGTATGTTCCACCCAGTCCTTGGCGGAGACGAGGTTTTGCGTGTTGAAGTAGACGAAGAATCCAGCCACAAGCGTAAAAAGCATGGCTCCAAAACCGGTCGCGCCCAGCAGCAGGAGGGAGGAGATGGGGCTTCCACCTGGCTTCGACGGGTTCGGGAAAGTTCCGGCAGGTGAAAGGCGGGTCATGGTGTCGTCCTGCTTCAAGCATGAGGCAGTTGCGTGCTTTCGGGAACGGTACGAAGGGCATCTAGAGCGGTGATTATGCCCATTTTGGGAATCGGCTTGCAACGGCTATGAACAACTCCTGCGCGGCGGCATCCGAAGAGGAAGAAGACGACTGAGGACCTAAGACATGATTTTGCGATCGGGTTTGCCGCCTTCGCCTACGCCGCTTCCAGGCGGTGGGCAGCGGCCGGCTTACGAGGTTTTTGTCGAGCACCAGAACAAGGTGGAGAGGGGGGCACTGCCGATTCCGCAGTCGAGCCACGCGCACTTGGCGGGGCAACTGGCGGTGGCGCTGCTGCCGGGGATCTTCGGGGAGTTGCCGGACGAGGTGATCGAGGCGATCCGGCAGCATGATTATGGATGGATTGCGACTGACCTGGCCGAGGTGAAACGCGGGGAGGAGATTCGTCCTTTTCCCCGGCTTTCAGCCGAGGAGGCCATACCGGCCTGGGACCGGACGGTGCGCCTGGCCGAGTCGGTGTCGCCGCTGATTGGGGTGCTAGTGAACCGGCATTTTTGCCTCCTGTCGGACGACGGCAATCCTTTGCACCAGCGGTTCCGAACCGAAGCCGGGGAGCGTCGCCGGCCCATCGAGGCCTCACTTGGCGTCGCGGCTGACGATCTGGACCGTTGGACAGCAGCGATGGGCGTTTGTGATCTGCTGTCGCTTTACCTATGTTCCGGCTGCACCGAGCCGGTGGAGTTTCCGTTTTGTCACCCGGCGGACAAGGCCGCGATCCCGCAAGTGGGCAAGACGGTGCTGCGCTGGAGCGGGAAGCACTCCCGTTTGGAGCCGCCCCTTTTTGCGCCGGGCACGGAGGTAGGGCAGACCGTGCCGGGATTGCGAACCGGTGCAACGGGGACGGCGCTGCGCTGGCAGTTTGCGTAAGCCCCGCGCGGGTGCTGTTCCGGGCTGCCGCCTTAGACTGCGGTGGAGGCGCTACGGTTGCGGGGGCGCGAGGTAGCGCTCCCATTGCTCAAGGATGCGCTCAAACAGCTGCGTGCGCGCGGCAGGGCCGGCGATGGAGTGGGTTTTGCGCGGGTAGAGCTGCAGGTCGTAAGGCAGGTCGTTGTTGATGAGTTTTTGGATGAACTGGATGGAGTTCTGGAGGTGGACGTTGTCGTCGCCGGTGCCATGGGCGAGCAGCAGGCGGCCATGGAGCTTCCCGGCCGTGGGCAGGACGGCGGCCGCGTCGTAAACGGCTGTTTGGGCCGGCATACCGGCTTCGGCGACGGGCAGGCCGAGATAACGCTCGGTGTAGATGGAATCGTAGTTGCGGAAGTCTGTGACGGGGGCGACGGACACCCCGGCGAGAAAGCGCGTGGAGTGGGTCAAGGCATTGAGAGTGAAGGTGCCGCCCCAGCTCCAGCCCCACCAGCCCAGCCGCTTGGGGTCCAGTTCCGGGTAGCGTGCCAGCACCTGGTCGATGGCCGCGAGTTGGTCGGCCAGCTGCACGGGGCCGAAGTCGTGGTAGGCGGCCTGCTCGAACTCGCGGCCGTGGCCGGCCATGCCACGGTTCTCCACGTGAAGCACGGCAAAGCCGTGTTCGGCCAGCAGCTCGTCGAAGAACAAGGCTTTGTCGCCCCAGGTATTGGAAACGTCGAACGACCCGGGTCCACCATAGGGATTGGTGATGAGCGGGACGCTCCCGGCGGCCGTTTTATCAGCAGGCAAAAGCAGGGTGGCGTAGGTGGTGGTTTTGCCGTCGGCGGCCTTCAGCTCGAGCAGCTGCGGCGCGCGCACGGCGCGGTTGGGAGGCAGGGTTGCTTTCCAGAGTGGTTGGCAGCGCGGGCCGTCGCTTTCGAGCAAGCACAGGTCGAGCACGGGCGGGGTGCTGAGCGAGGAGTGCTGATCGGTGTAGCTGAGGCGGCCATCGGCAAAGGAAACCTTGTGCACCCCGGGCGCTCCCGTGATGGGGTGCTTGCCTGTGCCGTCGAGCCGGACGCTCCAAAGCTGGGTATCGGTCGAAACGCCCTCGTGGCTCAGGTAGAACACCCTGTCCTGATCGCCAGCTTTTTCTCCCGCGGGCGCGACGGTCAGGAATTCGGAAACGTCATAGGGGCCGTCCTCGAGCTGCCTGGCCAGCTTCAGGCCGCTTTTTTGCGGGTTGTCGACGGCATAGGTGTAGTGGTCCAGGTGCATGTAGCCGGTGCGCCACGATCGCAGGATCAGGTGGCCGGGACGGAAAAAGTGGAGGTCGTACTCATCGGTGAAGAACTTGGGGTCGGTGAGCGCAAGCGCGCGTGTTGCCTTGCCGGTGTCGATGTCGGCGAACCAGATGTCCAAGTGCTTCTGGTCCCGTCGCAGAGTTTCGATCCAGACGGTGCGGGCGTCAAGCCAGCCGGAGCGAGGGATGTAGTCCTGGTTGGGGCGGACCTCCGGTAGTTCAATCCACCGGGTAGGACCGCCGGTGACGGCGACGATGCCGACGCGGACGGCCGGGTTCGGGTCGCCGGCCTGCGGATACTTCTGCATGTCCACGTCCGCGTGCGGGGGAATCCAGTCGGTGAGTGGATAGCTGGGAACCCGGGTTTCGTCCATCTGGATGTACTGGAGATGGCGCGAGTCCGGGGCCCAGGAGTAGTTGGAGCGGGCTTTCAGTTCTTCGAGGTAAACCCAGTCAACCTCGCCATTGAGCAGGTTAGGGTCGGTGGTCGTGGTCAGGGCGACAGGTGTTGCGCCCTTGACGGGCGGGACTACATACAGGTTGTGGTGATGAAGATAGGCCAGGGTTTTGCCGTCGGGCGAAAACTGCACGTCGTCACCCGAGCCTTCGCCGGTGTCGCCGATCTGTTTCACTTCGCCCTTGCCGTTGCCGCTATCGAGAGTGTCAAGCCACAGGGTGCCGTCTTTGTCCCACAGCACCTGGGTTCCATCCGGAGACCAGATGTAGTTTTTTTGCGCATAGCGGGCGCGATGGTCGCTGTCTTTTTCACCCACCGGACGCGTGGCGATGCCAGCGAGCCGCGAGGCTGGGGTGAGCACGATATGGTTACCGGTGCTGACGTCGATGGCGCTGAAAGCACCGTCGGGCGCGCGATAGGTATAGAGGCGGCCATCGGGCGACCAGGAGCTATCGACCGGCGCGGGCGTGGACGGCGGGGGCGCGTAGATGTCGTGGACGGTCCAGGGCACGATGGGAGCTGTGGGCGCGGGAG